>JBBQXC010000009.1:0-51953 GCA_038210005.1 Gemmatimonadales bacterium | reverse complement strand
CATCGGGTCGGTGTACTTCGACGTCTCCCACCGTGTCATCCAGGGCTTCGTGCCCAGTTCGAGCCGACGGAGCCACTTCACATTGCTGTTGCCTTCGAAACCGGGAAGGAGCAAGCGCATCGGGTAGCCCTGCGCCGGCCGAAGCGGTTCACCATTCTGCGCCCACACGATCATGGCATCATCCCAAGCCTTCGCGATCGGAATCGAGCGCGACAGCTTGCACGCATCACCACCCTCGGCGAGAAACCACGTCGCGTTGGGCTGCACACCGACTTCGCGAAACAGCGTGGCCAGCGGCACGCCGGTCCACTCCGATGTGCTGAAGAGACCGGCGAGTGGCTGTGGCGTGGTGTCGGGCTTGGGGTCGCGATACCCAGCGCCCCCGTTGCCCGAACACTCGATGAAGTACGTGCGTGTGATCTGCGGGAATCGTTTGATGTCGCTCACCGTGAACGACATCGGGTGATCCACGAGCCCGTGAATCGTGAGCGTGTGTCGCTCGGGGTCGAGCGTGGGGATCCCGGCGTGATGTCGTTCGAAGTGCAGATCGGCCGGCGTGATGGTGCCGGTGAGATCCTGTAGCGGAGTTCGCGAACTCCCCACTGGTGTGCCGTTGGGGATGCGCGTGGGGGCGAAATACTCCGAGCGCGCGCCCAGCGCGGCGGTGGGGGCGCCGGGCATCGCGGTGGCGTCGAGCGGCGCCACCGGACGCGGGGGAGGAACGATGGGCGCCGGAGATGCCGCGCCGCCCTGTCCTTCGACGGCCAGCGGGAGCCCAGCCAAGGCGGCGCCGCCGAGGAATCCGGCGGCGCCAGCAATCAGGTCACGACGAGAGAGGTCGGTCATCGGGCAAACATACTGCCCGATTACTGTCCCGGCTGGGGCACGATGCGAAGGTAGGGCTTGGGCTCCTGCCAGCCTTCCGGATAGATCGTCTTCGCTTCGTCGTTCGATACGGACCCGGAAATGATGACGTTTTCGCCGTTCTTCCAGTTGACCGGCGTGGCCACACGGTACTTGGAAGTGAGCTGCATCGAGTCGACGACGCGCAGGATCTCGTCGAAATTGCGACCCGTCGTCATCGGATAGGCCATGAGCAGCTTGATCTTCTTGTCGGGGCCGATCACGTACACCGTGCGCACCGTCTGATTGTCCGCCGCCGTACGACCATCGCAGCTGTCGCCCGCCTCTTCGGGAAGCATGTCGTACAACTTGGAGACCTCGAGCGTGGTGTCACCGATCATCGGGAAGTTGACCGCCGTGCCCTGCGTCTCTTCGATGTCCTTCGCCCACAATCCGTGCTTGTCGACCGGATCGACGGAGAGACCGATGACTTTCACGTTTCGCTTGTCGAACTCGGGCTTGAGCTTGGCCATGTAGCCGAGTTCGGTGGTGCAGACGGGCGTGAAATCCTTCGGGTGCGAGAAGATGATCCCCCAAGAGTCACCGAGCCATTCGTGAAAATGAATCGGGCCCTGCGTGGTGTTCGCCTCGAAGTCGGGAGCGGTTTGACCGATACGCATAGTGAGCGCGGGTAGTGGGTAACGGGTGAACGGGCGGGTCTTCGACTATTCCTCGAAGAGATATCGGAAGAACCGTTCCGGCGCAGCCAGGAAATCCCTCGTAATGCGAAAATGATCGGTATCGCGATAGTCGATCGGCTCGATCACACCGCCGTCGAGACTCAACACCGTTGCGCCCGGAAAAGCCAACAGCATCGGCGAGTGTGTCGCAATGACGAACTGTGCTTCACGCGTTACGGTGAGTCGATGCAGGATCTGCAGGAATGCCAGTTGCCGTTGCGGCGACAACGCAGCTTCCGGTTCATCGAGCAGGAACAGTCCATCGTCGAAGCGATGCTCGAACAGCGACAGGAACGCTTCGCCGTGCGACTTGCGGTGCAGTGACTCGCCACCGTAGCGCGCGAAGTTGCTGTCCAGTGATTCGAGCGTGGAGGCGAAGTTGAAGAACGTTTCGGCCCGCATGAAGAATCCTTCGGTGGTGCGCTGACGCCAGCCGAGGCGAAGCGCACGGCCGAGTTCGGAGCCGTCGACATCTTGGTCAAACTGATGATCGCGGTTGCCACCCTGCGCGCCGAAGCCCACGCTCCAGGCCAGCGCCTCGAGGAGCGTCGACTTTCCGGATCCGTTCTCACCGACCAGAAAAGTCACCGGCGTGGTGAACTCGATCGCCAAGCTCTGCTGGAGCAGCGGGATCTCGAAGGGATGCACGCCGGGTTGCACGCGATCCTCGCGCAACTCGAGGTGGGTCAGGAAGGGACTGCCAGGAGTGCCACGCATGTCGGAAGTGTGGTTCAAGGACATGCCTCGGGCAATCACCGCGGCTTCCATCCGAGCTCCAACGCGGCGAGCTGGAATTCGTGACGGGACCGTAGCCAACCCGGGACACGCGTGTTGCCACCTCGGGACGCTGGCGACGGACCTTTGGAAACCGCCCCACAAAAGGTGGCACGTAGCGTCTCCAACCCCTGTGTCCCCATGCGACCTGACTTCCGTCCCTCGCACTTCGCGATCCTTTCTGCCGCGTCGTGGCTGCTCCTTGTTGCCTCGGCCGCCTCAGCGCAGCAGGCCGCTGGCCGCGATACCGCCCAGTCGATGACCAAGGTGGTGGTCACCGGCGCCACCGGCCGCGGCAGTGCCCGCGCGGCGTCTGCCGTGGACAGCTCCATCCTGAAACAGAGCGCACCGGGAACGAGCGCGCTCAAGGTCATCGAGCGAGTCCCCGGCGTGAACATACAATCGGTTGACGGATTCGGCATGTACGAATGGTCCAACCGCATCACCATGCGCGGCTTCCAAACCGGGCAGATCGGCCAGACGATGGACGGCATTCCGCTTGGCGATATGTCGTACGGCAACTGGAATGGCCTTGGCGTTGGCCGCGCAGTGGACGCCGCCAATCTCGAATCCGCTTCCGTAACCCAAGGCACCGGCGCGTTGGGCACGGCCTCGGCCAACAATCTTGGCGGTGTGGTGCAATACGCCACCGCCGAGCCGGCCGGCAAGCAGCGGTTCACGCTCCAGCAGATGGGCGGGCAGTACAGTGCGCGCCGCACCATGCTGCGCTACGACTTGGGACTCAAGACGTTTGGCGGCAGCAACGGCTTCTCGGCGTTCGCCTCACTCTCCCGATTCGACTCCGACAAGTGGAAGGGCGGTGGCACACGCTTGTCCAACTTCCCGGGTGAGCAGCAACTCCTGTTCGGTCAGGGTGGATTCCTCGGCGGCTCGGGCGAGTCGTGGCATGAGCAGATGAATCTCAAGGCCAATCTGTTCCTCGGCTCGAGCAAGTTCACGGCGTTCTACAACTACGCCAATCGCAAGGAAAGCGACTTCATGGACCTGTCCCTGTCCGTGTTCAACCGCACGGCGCCGGGAAGCAGCAACTTCGGCTTCGGTCCAATGTTCGACTATCTCACCGACTGGAGTGCGGCCAAGCGCTTTGCCGAAGCCAGTATCCCGACGTACACCGAACTGACGGACGCGTCGTATTTCAGCTCGGCGCAGGGTGCCCGCTTGGACCACCTTGCGTATCTCAAGGGCGAGTTCAAGCCAACGGCCACGACGCGTATTGAAGTGCAACCGTATCTGCACTTGAACCGGGGCGGCGGTGACTGGCACGCGCCCAGCTACGGCGCGGCCTACAGCCCCGCTCCCATCATGTTCCGGCAGACCCAGTACAAGGCCAACCGTTCGGGCCTGATGACCAAGGGCACGATGACCTTCGACCTCGGGTCCATCTCCAACCAACTCGAAGTCGGCGGCTGGTATGAGATGAACGAATCCAGCAATCGCCGGCCGCGGTGGGGTCTTGTGAACTACCAGCAGGGTCCCGAGGTCAACTTCGACAACGTCCTGCGTCTCGACTACGACCGCACGGCCGATGTCACGACGACCTTGGTGTACATGCAGAACACCAGTCGCCTGCTGAACCAGCGCCTCACGCTCACGTATGGCGCCAAGTACCTGCAGGTGAACGCCGACTTCCGCAACAACGGCAACACGCCCACCAACGGCAAGGTGGCGCCGATCTTCGCGGATCAGGGACGCCCGTCGCTGAACATCGAGATGGACGGCGGCCTGCTCCCGCAAGTCGGCGCGGTCTTCAAGGTGAACACCAACAATGAGCTGTTTGCGAATTGGTCCGAGAACGTCAACCAGTTCCCGCTCAGCCCCGCGGGCGGTGTCTACAATACGGCGATCACCACCTTCGATTTCTTCAAGAATACGGCGAAGGCGGAACGCGCCACGACGCTCGAAATCGGCGCCCGCACCCGTCGTGGAGCGGTGGAAGCTGGCCTCACCGCCTATACGATCGACTATCGCAACCGACTGCTCGGGGTCGCGCTGTGCCCGCAGACCGTCACCTGCGCCTCAGGCTTCGGCAACGTGGGCTCGGTGAATTCCATGGGCCTCGAAGGCGTCTTCAACGCTGATCTTGGCCGTGGTTTTCGGGCATTCGCCTCAGCCACGTTCAACAGTTCGAAGTTCGGCGAGGACTACCTGTCGAATCCCAGCAACACGAACTCGCTGGTGAACACCAAGGACAAGTTTGTCCAGGATGCACCACAGCAGATGCTGAATGGCTCGCTGGCCTACACGCGCAGCAAGCTGGGACTCTCGCTGAATGGCCGGTATGTGAGCGAACGCTACTTCACGTATACCAATGACCTCGTCACCGCAGGCGATGGCGCGGGCAAAGTACCGGGGTACTTCGTGTCCGACATCTCCGCGCGCTACCGGCTGGGCGCCATCGGTGCGCTCAAGTCGCTTGAGCTGCAGCTCAACGCCAGCAACCTCCTCGACGAGCGTTATATCGCTACCATGGGTAGCGGCGGCTTCGTGACTCGGGGCGATCTGCCCACGTTCCTCACCGGCGCGCCGCGCCAGCTGTTCTTCACCGTCAGCACGACGTTCTAATCCCTATGACCAAGTGCTTCCTCGCCAGCGTCGCCCTTGCGGCGGCGCTGACCGGGACGTCCGGGGCCGGAGCGCAGAACTCGCCACCGGCCCCGTTGCGTCCCGTCGTGCTCATCTCCATCGACGGCCTCAAGCCTGAGTACATCCAGCGGGCCGATTCACTCGGCCTGCGCATTCCTACGTTGCGGGCCCTCTTGGCGCGCGGCGCCAGTGCGCGCGGCGTGGTGGGCGTGCTGCCCACCGTGACCTATCCGAGCCACGCCACGCTCGTAACGGGAGTAGCCCCGGCCCGGCACGGCATCGTGTCCAACACCACGTTCGACCCGCTGCAGCGCAATCAGGGTGGGTGGTATTGGTACGCCGAGGACCTGAAAGTGCCGGCACTCTGGGACGCGGTGCGCGCCCGCGGCGGTACGGTGGCTGCCGTGCATTGGCCGGTGAACGTCGGCGCGTCGGTTACCTGGAACGTGCCGCAAATCTGGCGCACCGGGATGCCCGATGATCGCAAGCTCGTGCGCGCGCTTGGCACCCCGACCCTGCTCGACTCGCTCGAAGCCCGCGTCGGAGCCCCGTATGCCGACGGCATCGACGAGAGCATAACTGGCGACGAGCGGCGGGCTCGGTTCGTGGCTCGGCTGATCGAGTGGAAGCGTCCCACCTTGACCCTCGGGTACCTCACCGCCTTCGATCACGAGCAGCACGAGGCTGGTCCGTGGACACCGAAGGCCTTCGCCGTCCTTGAGCGGGTCGACGCTGCGCTCGACACCATCGTCCAGGCGGCGCGGCGTAGCTACGGCGACGCAGTCACGATTGCCATCGCGTCCGATCACGGCTTCATCGCCACCCACACCGAGGTCAATATCGGCGTGGCCTTGGCCGATGCCGGGCTGGTCACCGTGTCACCCTCTGGAGAGGAGCGGCCCACCGACTGGCGCGCCATGGTCTGGCCCAGTGGCGGGACCGCCGCGATTGTCCTGCGTGATGAGGCGAGCGCGGCGCTCCGGGACACCGTAGACCGCGTCATCCGTACGTTGGCCGCTGATTCCGCCAATGGCATCGGGGCTGTCCTGGACCGCGCAGCATTGCAGGACGCCGGCGGCTATCCCGGGGCCACCTGGGTGGTGGGATTTCGTCCTGGATACCGCCTTGGGTATCGACTGCGTGGCGATCTGCGCGGGCCCGTGTCCGGCGGCACGCACGGGTATCTGCCCAGCGAACCCCAGATGCGGTCGACGTTCCTGATCAGCGGTCCCGACATTGCCGCCGGTGGCGACCTGGGGGTCGTGGACATGCGGGATATTGCGCCTACGCTGGCGGCGCGACTTGGGGTGGTACTGACACACGCTGAAGGGACCAACGTGTTCGCGCGCCCGAAACGCTGAGTATGACGGAGACGCCATCGAGGCCCTTGCGCGTGCCCGTTTCAACGTGAGTTTCACACTACGCTGGTGACGCCTGACGTTTTCAGGGCAACCGACGGTCACGACAAGGAGCTTCTCGCATGGCACGAATACACCCGCGCATCGCGCAGGCGATTGCGCTAACGGGCATGGCCGTCGTGGGCATCGCCGCGGCGCGGTACGCGGCACCGCTGGCGGCACAGGACGCCGCGCCCACGTTCACCAAGGACGTGGCCCCGATTCTGTACAAGAACTGCACCACATGTCATCGGCCGGGCGGGCTCGGTCCGTTCTCATTGGTGGACTACGACAGCGCGAAGGCCAACATCGACGAGATGCGCGACGCGGTGAAGTCGGGCTATATGCCGCCGTGGCATGCGGAAGGTCCGCACGGCACGTTCAGCAACGATCGTCGATTGTCCGACCTCGAGAAGTCGACCCTCGTGCGGTGGATCGACGCCGGCGCCAAGAAAGGCGACGAGAAGAAGGCGCCACCCAAGCCCGTGTACGCCACCGGTTGGGAGATCGGCACGCCCGATGCGATCGTCTCGATGACGGAGGATTTTACGGTCCCGGCGTCGGGTACGGTGGAGTATCAGTACTTCGAGATGCCCACCAACTTTACCGAAGACAAGTGGGTGTCGGCCATCGAGTTCATGCCAGGTGCGCGCGAAGTCGTGCACCATGTGCTGGTGTACGCGAAGGTGCCGCCCAATGCCGTTCGCGCGGCGAACGCGGCCCCCGCGGCGCCGCTACCGGCTGGTGCAGCGCGGCCGAAGCCGTTGTTCGTGCGGAAGCCGCAGTACGATCCGCCGGAGGATCCACCACGGGTCGACACCAAGCATGGCCCGCCCCGTCAGCTCGGGGTGTTGATCGGCGGTACCGCTCCCGGCACGAATGTGATGACGTTCCCCACGGGCACCGCCCTTCGCGTGCGCGCCGGCACCGTGCTCACGTTCCAGATGCACTACACGGCGCACGGGCACGAGATGAAGGACCGCACCAGCGTCGGCTTTCGCTTCGCCAGCGAGATGCCCGACGAAGAGATGCGCATGGGCGCCTACATCAACGGGGCGTTCACGTTGCCGGCCGGACAGAAAGACATCGCGGTCACGGCAGATCTCGAGCCCACCGAGCCGATCAAGCTCTGGGGACTGCTGCCGCACACCCATCTGCGCGGCACGCGGTGGAAATACACGCTCGAAAAGCCGGACGGCACATCGCAGCTCGTGCTGGATGTGCCGCGATACGACTTCAACTGGCAAACGTACTACTTCTTCAACGAGCCGATCGACATCCCGGCCGGCGGTAAGCTCGTCTCGACGGCGTGGTATGACAACTCCGCCACCAGCAAGAGCAACCCGGACGCGAGCAAGGATGTGAAGTGGGGTGATCAGACGTGGGAGGAGATGCAGTACACCGGCTATCTGTTCACCGTCCCCAGCCGCCGTCTGAAGCCCGCGTCGAAGTAGCCGCGCTTCGCGAGTACCTAGCGCACCACCCACTCGGCCGTCAGCATCACCGAGTCCCATCCGATACGCAGCTCACCACGCTGCGCACCGGGTGTCGTGGATGGCACGAGCCAGATCGACAGACTTTCCAGCGGCATGGCGATAGTGCTCTGACGCAGGTCGATGCGCGCGACGTCCTTCTTCGCATCGTAGGCGGTGAGGTTCACCGACGCCGCACCCGTCGTTTCCGCCTGCAGGATCAGCGTCCAGCCGGTGCGCGCGGGGAGCAGCTGCGCGATGTAGCGTCCCTTCGACACTTCTTTCCCACCGATGGTCAGGTCGACATCGGTGGTGAACAGCGTGGCGCTGTTCGCACCAAGCCGCCACACCGTGCCGAACGGCACCAGACTATCGGAATTGATGTGACGGCCACGTAGGTGTGGTTGCCCGTAGTCGATCCGCATCACCGCCGCCTTACCGGCCGCACGCTGCGCTGCGGTATCGACGAGCGTGAGCGACACTTCAGTGATCGCGCGCGTGCTCGGGGCGGCACGATGCGCGCCGGCCTGCGCCGCGAGTGGGGCCGTGAGCAGCGCCGACAGCGAGAGCGCACCGAGTGCGCGCGTGAGGCGCAGACGCGCCTGGTGAAGTAATGTCATGGGCGTGGCGGGAGGAAGGAGAGAGGGCAGTATGCTCAACTTTATAGCGTTGCGGTGCTACGCGCATGGGCCACGGCGCTACTTCGACGGCCGCGTCAGGCGTACCCGTAGCGTCGGCGGACGCCAGGTGGCCTTGTCACCCTCCACGCCCAGCTTCGCACTCACGATCTCCAGGCGTTCAGCCTGCACCACGATGAGCACCACACTCGTGTCGCGATCGGGGTAGAAGGTGCTCCACTGCGGGTTCCAGTGCGCATCCTTTGTGGCGCGATCCCGCACCACGCGCGCGCGACCGGCCAGTGCCACGTAGCTCTGCGTGACCGGATCGAAGTAGTGCAACACCACGTGCGGACGACGTGCGATTTCCGCCACCTTGCGCGTGCGTGGGTTGGTCGCAAACCACACGGCCCAGCTGCTGTCGGGCGCCATGGGCTGCACGGTACGCGCCTGCGGATGTCCGTTGGCGTCGGTCGTGATGAACGTGGGATACGGCACATTCGCCACGATCTGCCGCGCCGCGGCTTCGAGTGCCGCCGGCGTGAGCGCAGGGGCGATCGCGGGCGTGGACTGCGCCGCGAGCATGGCGGGAACGGCCGCCACGATGGCGGAGAATATGCGGAGGTGAGGCACGTGGGGAATCTGATAGTTCGGCGCGTATCACGCGAGGCGCTTGGTGTACAACCACCTATGCGATGTCTACCGCGTGAACTCGCCGTACTCCCAAAACCACGGCATCGAGAGCTCTCCCAGAATGCCACGCGCCAACGCCGGATAGATCCGCTCCGCCCGCACATCATTGGCGAGAAACACGACGCACCGACGCTGCCGCTCGACACAGATCACCATGTTGCCGGTGGAATCGTTGTGCCCGCCCTTGAACCACGCACGACCACTCGCACTTTCGAACGTCACGAGCCCCACCCCCGCCGACAGCGTAACCGCCGCATTCATGCTGCCCGCGGTGGTGTCGAGCGTCGGAAACTGCTGCCGCGACGCGATGGGAAACTGCGGTCGAACCAACTCGGCGCGCGACGCCACCGAAAGCCCTTCACCGCGCACGATACCACTCCACATCTTCGCCTGATCCTCGATGCTCGTGTCCATCGAACCCGCCGCGCTGGCACGACTGCGTTCGTCATGTAGTTCAAGCGAGCCGTCCGCGCGAAATCCGTCGGCGAGATTCTCACGGAAGTCGGGACGCCACTGCATGCTGGTGTGCGTCATCCCGAAGCGCCCGAACACGCGCCGCTGCATCTCGGCCGTGAGATCGAGACCGAGACCCTGCTCGAGAATCAACTGCAGGAGGTAGAACCCTTCGCCGGAGTAGCCGTATCGCGTGCCGGGATCGTAGTGAAAGCGCAAGCGTTTGTCATGCTCCAACCATCTGAAGTTGGCGAATCCCGTCGTGTGATTCAACAGCATGCGCGGCGTGAGGTCGCCCCATCGCGCGTCCGTGGCGAGGTCCGCGTAGTCGGGATACTCGGGCAGTGGCTTGGGCAGCAGCGTGCGCACGGGCGCGTCGAGGGAAAGTCGCGTCTCGTCGACCAGCTGCATCACCAAGTAGGCCACCGCCGTCTTGGTGAGCGATGCGCCGTACATCACCGTGCTCGTCGTCAGTGGGGCGCCATCGGCTGAACGACGCCCGAAGGCCGCGACGTGAGTGACCCTGCCGTTGTCGATGACGGCGAGCGCGAGCCCCTGCACCTGCTCGGCCTGCATCAGCGTACGGGCCAACGAATCGATGGCTGCGGCTTTCGGCGGTATGGGGGCGGCGGCGGCTGGCCGACAGCCAGAAGCGGGGAAAGTCATCGCTGCAGTGATGGCGAGGATGGCGTACGCGGAGTGAGCGGAAGCGATTCGCATACGCCATCTACGCGACAAGCTCAGGCGGAGATTCACGACACGGCGTATCAAGCCCATCGGTATGTCAGGGAATGCCCTCTCGATCCGCGGGTCGTCGTCGCAAATATTTCAGCGGTGACGGAATTGCAGATCCCTTGATTGGAGGTCACATGATCCGCTGGTTCGAAGAGATTTCGCGCAACGACGTGCCGATCGTCGGCGGCAAGACGGCGTCGCTCGGAGAGATGATCCGCAACCTCGCGAGCGCGGGCATTCGCGTGCCGGGCGGCTTCGCCATAACCGCCAACGCCTATCGTCACTTCCTCGCGCACAATGCGCTCGAGCCCGTGATGCAGGAACAGCTCGACCGTCTCGACGCTGGCGCACCGCTGGCCGACGTGGGACAGGCCATTCGCACGGCGATCGCCGCCGGTACACTGCCTGACGATCTCACCGAGGGCATTCGCGCGGCGTACGCCGAACTGAACCGGCGGAGTGGCCTCGATGCCGCGCCGGTGGCGGTACGCAGCTCGGCGACGGCCGAGGACCTGCCCGATGCAAGCTTCGCCGGACAGCAGGAAACGTATCTGAACGTCATTGGCGTGGACGCGGTGCTGGATGCGGTGCGTCATTGCTTTGCGTCGCTCTATACCGACCGCGCGATCACCTACCGTGCGCTGCATGGCTATCCGCACCTCAAGGTAGCGCTGTCGGTAGGCGTGCAGCGCATGGTGCGCTCCGACCGCGGTGCCTCCGGTGTGGCGTTCACGCTCGACACCGAGACAGGCTTCCGCAATCTCGTGGTGATCAACGGCGCGTACGGTCTTGGCGAGAACGTCGTGAAAGGCACGGTGAACCCCGACGAGTGGCGCGTGTTCAAGCCGCTCCTGACCGACACGACCGTCGCACCCATCCTTGATCGTACGGTCGGCTCCAAGCTCATCAAAATGGTGCTCGACGAGCACGGGACGCCGACGAACGTGGACACCACCCCCGACGAGCGTACGAGCGCCGTGCTCGACAACGAACAGGTGCTCGCGCTGGCGCGGTGGTGCGCCACGATCGAACAGCACTATGGCATGCCGATGGACATCGAGTGGGCCATCGATGGTGAAACGCGCGAGATGTTCATCGTGCAGGCGCGCCCGGAGACCGTACGTTCACGTGAAGAGACGGCCGCCTTCACCACGTTCGCGCTTGACGGCAAGGGCGAGGTGCTGGTCACCGGTGTAGCCGTTGGGCAGCGTATCACCAGCGGTCGCGTGTTCATCCTGGAGAGCATGGCCGACGCCGAGCGCTTCGACGACGGCGGGGTGCTGGTGGCACGCATGACCGACCCCGACTGGGTGCCGCTCATGAAGCGCGCATCGGCCATCGTAACCGACGCCGGCGGACGCACCAGCCACGCGGCGATCGTCAGCCGCGAACTGGGCATCGCCGCGATCGTCGGGTGTGGGAACGCCACCACGGCACTCACCGACGGCAGCACCGTGACGGTCAGCTGTGCCGATGGACCGCAGGGGCATGTGTACGCGGGCGCCATTCCGTGGCGCGAGACCACGGTTGATCTCACGGAGCTGCCTCCGACGCACACGCAGGTGATGTTGAACGTGGCCGATCCCGAGGCCGCGATGCGTTGGTGGCGACTCCCCGCGCGCGGTGTCGGACTGGCACGAATCGAGTTCGTGATCGAGCACATGGTGAAGGCGCACCCGATGGCGCTGCTGCACCCGGAGCAGACAGACGCCGATGCACAACAACGGATTGCCGCGCTCACCGCCGGCTTCGACCATGCGCCCGACTACTTCGTCGATCGCATGGCGGCGGGTGTGGCCGTGATCGCCGCATCGCAGTGGCCCCATCCGGTCATCGTGCGCTTCAGTGACTTCAAAACCAACGAGTACGCCGGACTGCTGGGAGGACGGGCCTTCGAGCCGCACGAAGAGAATCCGATGCTCGGCTTCCGCGGTGCCTCGCGCTACTACAGCGAGCGCTATCGGGAAGGGTTCGGTCTCGAGTGCCAGGCGATCCGCCGTGTGCGCGAACAGATCGGGCTGCGCAACGTCGTAGTCATGATTCCGTTCTGCCGTACGCTCGAGGAAGCCGATCTGGTATTGGCCGAGATGGCCAAGCACGGTCTCGTGCGCGGCGAAGAGGGGCTCGAGGTGTATGTGATGGCGGAAATCCCCAGCAACGTCATTCTGGCGAAGGAGTTCGGCGTCCGCTTCGACGGCTTCAGCATCGGCAGCAACGATCTCACCCAGCTCACGCTCGGCGTGGACCGCGACAACGCCCTGCTCACGTCGCTCTTTGACGAACGCAATCCGGCCGTGCTGCGCTCGATCGAGCGGCTCATCGCCGACGCGCACGAAGTCGGTTGCAAGGTCGGCATCTGCGGGCAGGCGCCGAGCGACCACCCGGAATTCGCCGAGTTTCTGGTGAAGGCGGGCATCGATTCCATCTCGCTCAATCCCGACAGTGTCATCCCGGTGCTGACCCGCGTGTCGGCGCTGGAGCAGGAGCTGGCAGCAGCAGCATCCGAGTCACAACTCACAGGAGCCTAGCATGGGCGTATTGCACGATAAAGTCGCGATCATCACAGGTGCCGCCAACGGCATCGGCCGGGCCATCGCAACCTGTTTTGCGGCGGAAGGAGCACGAGTGGTCGTCTCCGACCTGGACGCGGCGCATGGTGAGGCGCTGGTGGCCACGATCGCGGCGGCGGGCGGCCACGCCGTGTTCGTGCGGTCCGACGTCTCGGTCAACAGCGATATGCACATGTTGTTCAGCCGCGCACTCGACATCTACGGCGGCGTGCACATCCTGATCAACAACGCCGGCATCGAAGGTGACACCAGCGCGATCGGCGACTACGACATGGCCACATTTGATCGCGTGATCGACGTGAATCTCCGCGGCGTGTTCCTCGGCATGCAGGCCGCGCTCACGCACATGTCCAAGGCCGGCGGCGGTGTGATCCTGAACATGTCGTCGGTGGCCGGCCTCAAGGGGTTCGCCACGTTGGCACCGTATACCGCCTCGAAGCACGCGGTGATCGGTCTCACGAAGGCGGCGGCGCTCGAGTACGCCACGCAGAACATCCGCGTGAACGCGATCTGCCCCGGCGCCGTGATCACCGACATGATTCACCGTATTACGAAGAACGACCCGGCGGTGGAGGCGTCCTACGCCAAGCTGCAGCCGATCGGCCGCATGGGCACCTCCGAAGAGATCGCCGCCGTGGCGCTCTTCCTCTGCTCCGACGCGTCGAGCTTCATCACCGGCGTGGCGCTGCCGGCCGACGGCGGAATCATGGCGGGATAACCGCCGGACAGGAGTGCGCGCCTACCAGTCGGTGGGCGCGTAGTCCTTGAGGAACTGTCCCCACACGTGCACACCGCTCGATACACCGGCAATGATCGGATCGACGATCCGCGCCGCGCCGTCCACGATATCGAGCGGTGGATGGAAGCGATGGTTCTCCACCTTCCGCGCGGCGATCGCCGCCACGTCTTCGTCGGTCACCCAGCCGGTGTCCACGCTGTTCATGTGGATCCCGTCTTGGCTGTAGTCTGCGGCAGACGTTCGCGTCATCATGTTGAGCGCAGCCTTGGCCATATTCGTGTGCGGATGACGCGTCGTCTTGTTGTTGCGATAGAACTGTCCTTCCATCGCCGACACGTTGACAATGTGCTTGTCGCGATTCTCCGTGCGCAGCATGAGCGACTTCAATCGCGCGTTGATCAGGAACGGCGCGATCGCATTCACCAACTGCACTTCCAGCAACTCCACACTCGGTACTTCATCGAGCAGCAGGCGCCACGAGTTGCGCTCGCGCAGATCGATCTGCTGTAAGTCCTGATCGAGCTTGCCGGCCGGGAAGAGCTGGTGCGCCACCAGCATGTCGTCGGGCACCAGCGGCACCTGGGACAGCGCGGCCGCATGCGTGAGACCCACGCGCTGCAGCGCGGCACCGCTCTGTACCACCGCCGCACGGCTGCTGGCGTCGGGATCGGGAAGCAACTGCGCACCACGCAGCCCCTCGTAGGTACCGAGAATCTTGCGTGCCGCTTTGGACAGCGTGCTGGCGGCCGCGGTCTCACCGTCCATCATGTGCGTGTAGAACGCGGGCGGGCGGCGCACCGTCTGACAAGCGTTGTTGATGATGAAATCCAGACGCGACTCGGTGTGCAGCAGTTCGTGGCAGAACGCTTCCACACTGGGCGTGTGTCGGAGGTCGAGCCCGAAGATCTCCAGCCGATCGCTCCACGCCTCAAAGTCCGGCTCGGCCGCGTAGCGCATGGCCGAGTCGCGAGGGAAGCGCGTGGTCACCAGCAGGCGCGCGCCGCAGCGCAGCAGCTTGAGGCCGGCCTGGTAGCCGATCTTCACACGGCCGCCGGACAACAGCGCCGTACGTCCGCTCAGATCCACCAGTTCCGTACGCTTGGCGAAGTTGAAGTCGCCACACGGCCCACACATCTGGTCGTAGAAGTGATGAATCGTGGTGAACTTCTGCTTGCAGATGTAGCAGTGCTGCGGCACGATCGCTTCCGGTGCCTCGTTCTCGCTCGATGTATCGGTGGACGTACCGGCCGCGCCGTCGCCCAGTAGATACACGTTGGGTGTGGTGTATACCGGCTTGCGACGCAGTTCACGGATGCCGGTTTCCTGCAGCACGCTGTCGTCGCGCCGCGCGGCGTCGAGCTTACGCTGCTTACTGGTGGCCTTCACCATCGAGCGACGGGCGCGGGCGTCCGGGTGAAACACGTGACCGACCGCGTCAAGAAAGCGCTGACGCTCCTCGAACGGCACGTGCACCAGCAGCGAACGATCCGCGATGACCTGTTCGAGCAGCGAGGTGGCGGAGCGGAGGTCGTCGCGGAACGCGTCGGTGCCGGGTTCGCGGGGCGTGTCGCGATGGGTCACTTAGTCGCCATCGCGAATCGTGTCGCGCTCGCGCAACTGAATGATGTTGCCCTCGGGGTCTGATGCGTTGGAGACGCGGAATCCGGGCCCCGCCCATTGGGGACCGAACAGCGCGCCGCCCAATTCCGTCGCGATCGCCTGCGCCGCGGCGAGGCTCGAGACCGTGAAGTATGGTTTGATCGCGGCCTCCTCACGCAGCACCGGCGGCGATTCCACCTCGAAGGTTGCAGCGATGTGCGCGGGAATCTGGTGCACAATCAGCTCCGCGTCTGGCGAGCGCAGCACCATGATCTCGTCGGTAGCGTGCACGGTCGACATCGACAGCAGTGCGCGATAAAACGGCGCCAGCAGCGTCCGGTCCTTGGCGTAGATCAGTGTACCCGCACGAAACGGACCCGACATTTCATTTACCCTCGAGTGAATCCGGAACCACCGTCGCGCATCCACGCCACGTGGAGTCGCCGCGCGTGAGCACCGCGCTGCCGGGGTACCGCTGATCCGACATGCCGTCGCTGCAGTCGCCGCGCTGGATCACCAAGGTGAGCAGGGGATCCACGCCAAAGCGTCTGGTGCGATAGACGGCGCGTCCGTCGGCATCGAAATCGGCCGGTGCATACGGATATACGATGCTGTCGGCCCCCAACCGGCTGAACAGCACGCGATCGGTCCGCACGTCGACTGACCAGAACGGCTCGGTGCCACGGGCCACGGTCATCACGACCGGTGCAGGGCGCTTGCGCGCGCACGCGCCTACGGCAAGGCTGCCAAGAGTGATAAGGATCAGGGGTGACGTGAGGCGAGGGATCATGACGTGAAGTCTAGCGCGTGTCCGTAGCCGCGCATGGCGGGACGCGCCGATGGACATGTCGCTTCTCGACAGGGCCGAGCCGTCTGTCACAGTGCATGCCGGCTGCGACACTCCCGTTTCCCGGTGCACCTGCCGATACTGGACGGTACAGAGTGGCATGCTCTCTTACGCTTCACCCAGCACCTGACCTATGTGGAACGACCTCTGCGATGACGCCCACGAGGCCCACGCTATGAAAGTTATCAACCGCGCGATCCTGACGATCGCCGTGTGCTTCCTCGGCTTCGGTGGCTTCGCCATGGCCACACGCCTTGGCGCCGAGGCGCCGCCGAGCTCGGTGACCTACGGTAGCGAGCAGCCGCACAAGGACGCCGCAGTCTTCGGGGACTGATTTCCGAGCCAGCGGAACGCACGAATCCCCGCGGGGGTGCTTTCGCACGCCGCGGGGATTCGTCCGCTGGCAAACAACGAGATTGGTTGTTCGAATCAGGCGTGAGCCCGACATCATCGTCGTTCTTCCCCTTGCCGGACGGGTCCGGTTCAGGCGTCCCACCATTGCGGGACATCAGTGATGGCCAGCGACCCCACCACCTGTGTCGTCGGTCGAACTCCGACTTCACGCGCTTCCGACAGCGTCCTGCGAGAAGCATCCAGAGCAGAAATCCCGTCCCGCCCCGCAGGATGACAGTAGCACTCTTACGGCGGGCGCAATATCGGGAATACGTCTGACACGACCTCAGCCGCTGGCGCGTGGACGGTCTCGATCACCCCAAGCGCCCCTGCGATCTCACGGACGCGCTGGTGGAGTGCATACACTCCGACAACGCCACTCGTGAGCAACCCCCGCGCAGCGCGTACGTGCCTAGCACCTGCCACGGCTCGTGTGCGATCTGCTCGATCAGACACGCCGCGGTAAACACGATCGTCATCGGTGCTGGCAGCTCAGCGCAGGTGGCCAACACGTTGTGCGGCGACCGCGGATTCCGCGGGTGGGCGAGCGTGAGATGGGGCTCGTGCCGTCGCAGCGCCGTTTCGCCCAGCACCATCGCTCGCAGGGCCTGAAACTCCGCTTCGCCGGCGAGGCACGGCAGCAGCACGCCGTGCTCGGCGAACGGTACCGCTGCACCGAACGCAAGCGTGAGCGGCGTAGCATTGAGGTGCACGAGCCGGTCGCGCAGCGCACCGCCTGCGAACCGCGCCAACTCGTCTTCGCGGCAGAGCGTCACGTGGGCCGGCATCAGACGATGCTGCACCGGGTCCAGTCGCTCGCGGATAGCCTCGAGTACGAGTGCCTCCGCCGTCGGGACGAATAACGTGAGCTGGCGTCGTCGGGGCGGCGCTTCGTCAATCATGCGACGACGCAGCCGAGTACGGCGTGAGCGCACGTAGCAGCTCGTCGATGAGGGTCGGATGGTCGAGCCGGCACACGCTGACGTGCGTCGTCATCTTCACGGAGAAACACGGGGTGCCTAACCACAAGACAACTTGGCACGCCGGCGGAGATCGGCGGCCCAGCGCACATGTGTGTCGTAGTGCGTTCGGTAGAATTCAGACACGCCGACCGAGGTCGACAGCGGCGCCGGCCGATCGCCCCCCAGAATATCCGCCGCGGCATGCAACCGCGCGTCCATGCTGGTGGTGCCGCGCTCGAGAAACCCTGGCCCACGCACCCGCTCACCTCCCGCGTAGCGCCGCGCCGCGGCGATCCAACTCCGTGTTGACGGCGCCGCGAATCCGACATCGGCCAGCATCGGTCCATGGGTGCGCCAGAGCCACGGGGACTGCGTGTGCAGCAGAAGGTCCAGCACCTCCGGTGTCACGACGCGATCCCGGGTCGCCGGCGGCACCGCGTTGGCCGATGGGATGACGATCAGCCCCGGAAGCGCCAAGGGTCTGCGCAACGTCGGCGCTGGCGGCCGCACGAGCGCGTGCGCCCTCGCCGCCAACGTACAGCAGGCGGCGAAGAGGTCACCCGCGGGAAGCTCGCAGCGCGCCGCCGTGGCTCGCCGGCTTTCCAGTGGCTCCATCCAGCGTCCCTCCAACACGCCGAGCGCATTCGCCATCTCGAGCGCGAACTTCCGCAGGTTGCGTTGATTGCCCTGGCGCACCGCCGTCGCGACGAAGTGCTCGAACCAGAACACCAGGCGGCGTGCCGTTTCCTCCCTCGGTATCGGCGCCGCGGGAATCGGTGGCGGGGGTCCGTACACGGGAACCCCAATGCGACGATCGAGCGACGCGCGATAGGGATCCGTGACCGCGAATTCGTCGAGATCGAACGGCGTGAAGAGCTGGCACTCGCCCAGACGCGGAAAGGCGACACGCGCGAGCTGATAGCGCACACGCAGCCGCTCGATCTCGACGCCGGATGCCGGGTCGATGACCATCGCCAAATCGAGGTCGCTGCGAGGGAACGTCGACTCACCGGCAGCGACACTGCGGCGGATGTAGATGCTGCGCACGATCGGGTCGCCGAGCACGGTGCGGCTCAGGATCCGCGCGACCCATCGATACATCGCGGTTGACGGCGAGGTCCCTTCCAACCATTCCTCCGGCATACAGGTTGAAGCGACAGCGCGTTGACGTGCAGCAACCGGTGAACCCTTACGTGACGCCCGTGATCCCGAAAGTCCGGTTCGAGCAATTCATCGACTACCCGTCGCAGCGGAGCGGATGGGCCTACGCTCAGCGTTCGCTCGCACCGCTCACCCACGAGGGGGCAGATGCGATCCTGCTCGACACGATGATCGAGCGGAATTTCGCCCGGGAACTGCCGTTGGCGCTACGCGAATCACGAATCCCGTACCGCCGGCCCTGGGTCGGTTTCGTGCACGTGCCGCCGGGTATTCCGCCGTGGCAGGACGACAGCAAGTCGCTGTTGCGGATCTCCTCGTTGGCGGCGTGGCAGGACGGTCTCCCCCACTGCCGCGGCCTGATCACCCTGTCGCGGGACCTGCGGGACTGGGTGGAGGAACAGGTCCCCGGAGTGCCGGTCCTGGCGCTGCATCACCCTACGGAACCGGCTGAGCGCACGTTCGATTTCGACGCCTATCTGCGGCACGGCCAACCCGTCGTCCAGGTGGGCTGGTGGCTTCGCAAACTGGCCGCGATCCATTTTCTTCCGCTGCCGCCGGCCCGGAAACAGCTGCTGATTCCCACGATCGCAGGCGTGCAAACACGATTCGATGAGGCGCTGGACGCGGAGTGCCGACAAGCCGGTGCTCCGCCGCTCGCGCAGTGGGCGGCCAGCATCGTGCCGCGCCTCGTCAACGACGATTACGACTCGCTGCTCGCCCGGAGCGTCGTCTTTCTCGATCTGCATGCTTCGGTGGCGAACAATGCGGTGATCGAGTGCATGGTCCGGCACACCCCGGTCCTCATCAACCGGCAGCCGGGTCCCGTGGAGTACCTCGGCGAGGAATACCCGTTTTTCTTCGAAACCCTCGACGAAGCCGCTGCCAAGGCGGCCGATCCGGATCTCGTGCTCGCCACGCACCTGTACCTCGCCGCCCGGGACACGACCTTTCTCACGGGTGAGCACTTCTGCCGAACGCTGGCCGAGTCCGCGCTCTATCGTTCCTTGTAGCCCGCACGGAGGTACGTCGCGTGCGTCAGTGGGTGCGGATGTATTCCAACAGGACGCGCGTGTTCTCCTGATGATCGCGTCCGAGCCGCAGATGCAGGACCTGCGAGCGGGCCAGCAGGCGCTGCGACGCGCGCAGCCGAGACCAGGCGATCGCGGTTTGGCCCAAAATCTGACCGGTGCTCTTCTGCAGAAAGAACTCCAACCCTTGAAAGAGCCCCATCCCGATCACACAGTTGGCGATCATCGCGTTCACGCCGTCGAGATACGAGGCGGGTACGATCTCACAGCGCCGCGAGAGCGAGCGGCTCCCGAGCAACACGAACGCCGGCTCGGCCGCTCCGACCACGCGATCGGCGAAGTACCGGAAGTCGACCAGCACCTTCGGGCCGAACTCCATCCGCTCGATCGTCCGCCGATACTCGGCCGGTACGCGTGCTTCGGATCCCGACAACAGTCCGATACGTGTCGGGAATCCGTGCACCTGCCCTTGCCGATCGATGAAGGGCGAATCGTCGGAGAGCAGCATGACCTCAGGATCGGCCAGCAGATTCGAACCGAGGGTGCTCTTGCCGCCTCCCATGGGCAGCAGGACCAGCGACGCGCGGCCCTGCACGCTGAAGCAGAGCGCATGCACCCTATGCAGGTGACGACGATCGAGCGCTTCGCCAAGCTGCGCCAACAGGAACAGATAGCTGGCCTCGTACTGCAGGTCGGCGTTGCGCGTGATGATCTCGAAATCACCGGTGCGACGATCATGTATGCCAAGTCCGCGTCCGTGATAGTCGGCGTAGGTGATCTCGCCGTCGCGGTACGACGCATTGCGCGGGGTATAGACGTTCGCGCAGAGTGGCGGCAGCGAATCATAGTCCGGATCCTCCGTGCGAAGGCGGATCGTGACGGGGCGTCCGGTCGGTGCTCTCGTGACGGCGAAGAACTCGAAGTCCGACGCGAGATGGCGCAGCGGCCCCGGCGCGTCGCTCTCGATCGTGAACTCGAAGCCATACACATCGAACAACGGTGCCACGACATACCCTGCGTCTGAAGGTTGTGCGTCGTACGCCAGTTGAAAGCTGGCGATCCACTGGAGCATTTGCCAGTTCTGCGCGACGTGTACATTCATCGATGGCACCGACCTGATTCCTGTACGTCCTTTTCAATGACTCAGCGACTGCGCATCGGCCTCGGCCTCGGACTTAGTCTCCTCCTGCTGCTCGGCGCGCTGTTCCTGCCGACCGGTTGGTACGATGCACTCCCGCGCTCGCCTCGCACGGAGCAGGCGCCGATCCGCGGCACGACCTTATTGCGACTGATCTTCGCGCTGCAGGCGATCGTCGTCGCCGTGATAGCGCTGCGCGGCTGGCGCTGGACGTCGATGCCGGCGGCGCTGCGTATGCGCCAATGGGAGCCACGCGTTGAACTGGACGACCTCAGCGAGACACTCGCGCGGCGCGGGCTGACACTCATCACCTTGGCGGCCTTGGCGCTGCGATTGTACGGACTGGGCGCGGACCTCTGGCTCGACGAACTGCTCACACTTCAAGGGTTCGTGCCGCTCTCCGTCGGCGAGATCATCGGGAGCTACCGTTCACCGAACAATCATTTGCTCAACTCGCTGCTCATCAAGGCCTCGGTCGCCTTGTTCGGCGAGCACGCATGGTCGATCCGACTCTCGACGGCACTGTTCGGCGTGGCCACGATCCCGGCGTTGTACCGCGTAGCCCGGCTGGCGATGAGCCGGCGTTCGAGCTTGGGGGCCGCGCTGCTGCTCGCCGTCTCGTATCACCATGTCTTTTTCTCGCAGAACGCCCGCGGCTTTGTGCCGTATATCTTCTTCGCGCTCGTGGCCGCCCGCGCGATGATCGATGGGTTTCGTGATCAGCGACTTGGCAGCTGGGTGCTGTTCGGTGTGGCCACGTTCTTCGGCTTCAATGCGCTCCTGAACAGCGCGTTCGTGATGGCAGCGGAGCTGATCGTCGCCGTCATGGTCGTGATACAGCTGCGGGCCGAGGGGTCGGCGGTTGCCCCACTCGTCCGGCGTCTGGCGCTCGTGTTCGCCGTCACGAGCCTGTGCGCCTTCAGCGTGTACGCAGTGGCCTTGCCCGATGCCTACATGATGATCACGCGCGCCTACAAAATGAGCGGGACGGGCTCACCAGCCGGGTCGAACGAACTGGTGAATGTGGTCGTCCGCGGAATCGCGGATGGCTTCGGCCCGCAGGCCCTCGTCGCCGCCGTTCCGTTCGTGGTACTCGCGCTGGGCGGACTGCTCATCCTGTGGCGCCGACAGTGGGCGGTCACGGCGCTGCTGCTCTTCCCCGGTGTGCTCACCACCGTGGTGCTCGCGTCGCGTGGTATGACCTTTTCGCCGCGACACTTTCTCTTGTGGCTACCGCTGGCCGTACTGACAGCCGTCGTGACGATCGACGCGCTCAGCCATCGGGTGCGCAGCGTCGCGCCGCGCGCTCAGCATACGCTGGCTACGGTCATCATCGCGCTGATAGCGTCGGTATCGGCGCTCTCACTGCGGCGATACTACTCTGTCCCCAAGCAGCCGTATAGTACGACCGTACGCTATCTGGAACGGACGCGTGCCTCGGATGAATTGGTCTTCGCGATCCATCCGTCGTGGACCGGACTGGCGTATTATGCCGAGCAGGAGCGGCTGCCGTCGACCCGCCGCTACGTGCGGATCATGAGTGTGGCGACCCTCGACTCGGCGCTGGCACAGCGTGGCGGCCGCGGTGTTCGCCTCGTCACGACGCTCGAGAGTGTTTCCAATAAATCGCATCAGGCCCTGATGGATCGCGTGCGGCTTGGCTGGCAGCGCGACACCACCTTCGCGGCAACAGTCGGCGACGGCGAACTCTCCGTCTGGTCCGAGCGCACAGATTCGTTAACGCGAGCACCCGGAGCGCGATAGCTTTCGCGTCGTCCTTCGTGTCCGGTCCTTACCTCCTCGCCCACCATGTCTTCTGAGCGCGCGACTCCGCCCCTCGTCATTCTCGCCATCGATGCGGCTGACATCGAACTGGTGAAGCGGTGGACCGCCGCAGGCTACATGCCCACGCTGGCCGGCATCATGGAGGCCGGGTGTTTTCACGCCATCGGTGGCGCCGATCTCGTGAACGAGATGGGCAGCTGGATCTCGTTGTACAGCGGCGTCGCGAAAACGACCCACGGGTTCTACAGTGTGCGCCAGCTGGTGCCGGGCACCTATGCGCTCGTGCAGACCAACGCCGCCACCGCCAAGGACGCCCCACCCTTCTGGCGCTTTCTGCGCGGCGGGACGAAGAAGGCCGCCGTGATCGATCCACCGGAACTCGATATCGTCCCCGACGTACCCGGCATTCAGCTCACCAACTGGGCGGCGCACGAGTCCGAACGGCTGTGGGAGATGGCACGTTCGCTCCCGGAGCATGTGCTGCCGGACGTGCGTGCCAAGTTCGGCTCGGGCGAAAAGCTCGCGACCTTCGCGCATCGCGGCACCGAAACAGAAGACTTCGCCGACTATCAGCGCGCCCTCGCCCGCATTGCCACGAAGGGCCTGGTGTGCCGCGATGTGATCGGCCGCGACACGTTCGATGTGGTCGTGGCGACGTTCTTCGAAGCGCACACGATCGGGCATCGTCTCTGGTCGTATCAGCCGGAGTTCGCGCCGCCCAACCGGCTCTCCAATGGGCTCCGTGATCTGTATCAGGCGATCGACGGCGAACTCGCGCGTACACTCGCTGCGCTGCCGGCCAACGCCAACGTGTTCATCGTGTCGGCCTACGGCATGGCGGGTATGTATCCCACCACGGGACTCATGGACGCGTTCCTGCATCAGCTGGGGTATCAGGTACCGCTGCGCACCGAGCAGCTGATCGCGGGCAGTGGCTTCGATCCAGTCACACTGCTGCGTCGCGCCGTGCCGCAGCCGGTGCGCAAGTGGGTCAGTCAGTTCCTTCCGGCGAAGGTGCAGGAGCAGCTCATCGCCAGCGACTTCGCGGCCAACACCGACTGGAGTCGCTCGTTGGCGTTCGGCATCCCGAATCTGTACAACGGACAGATTCGACTGAATGTGCGGGGACGTGAGCCGCAGGGCATCGTGGAGCCCGGCGCCGAGTACGAGGCGCTATTGGACCGCATCGAGGCCGATCTGAAACTGCTCATTGATCCGAAAACCGGACGCGCAGCCGTGACCCGCGTGTTCCGGAGTGCCGACGCCTTTCACGTCGGCATCGACCACGCGTTGCCCGATCTCTTCGTGGAATGGGAGTGGGCGCCGCATTTCATGGACGAGGTGCTGCACCCGAAGGGCAAGCTGGTTCAGGATCCGGAGCACTACCATCGCTCCAGTTTCCACCGCCCCACCGGTTTCGTCGCCGCGGCCGGTCCGTGGATTCCGAAGGACACCACCACGCACACGATCGACGTGCGCGATCTCACGCCGACGTTTCTCGCGATGCTCGACGTATCGATCCCGGACACGATGACGGGACATCCGTTGCCGTTCGTGCAGCGGCCGGTATCCGCCGCCGCACGCGCCTGATCACGCCCGGGCGTGGCCGTCAGGGTTCGGTTCGCACCCGCTTGGGCGATCGAGGCTTCGCCACGTACAGCGTATGCATCGGTCCCTTGGTATCATGGGCGCGCACTCGGAGCGTTTCCACCAGCAGTCCACTGCCGCGTAGCGCGTGAGCGAACGCGGGATCGTCGCCGACCGACCAGTAAGCGATGATGCCCGGTGAGCGTAGTGCCGCCACCGTGGTCGCGATGCCGCGCTGCGCATAGAGCCGCGCGTTCTCCGACATGATCATGCCATCGGGACCGTTGTCGGTGTCCAGCATGATCGCATCGAACTGGCCGGCATGATCGCGTAGCACATTCACGATATCGTCGTGCACGACGCGCACTCGCGGATCCTCGAGCGCCTCCACCGAGATACCGTACTCTGGATTCGCGTTCCACTCGATCACCTCGGCGAGAAACTCCGCCACCACCACCTCGGCGTCGTCGGCCACTTCCCTGAGCGCCGCCCGTAGGGTGAAGCCGAGTCCGAGTCCGCCGATCAATACGCGCACCTTCGGCTTCTCTCGGAGCCCGACACAGGCGACTTCCGCCAGTCGGTCCTCCGAGAGATGACGACGCTGCGACATCAGTTCGATGCCGTTGGCGCGAATGAGATACGAGCCGTCATGCCGGAATAGCTCGAGGAGCGAACCGTCGGGTGTGCGGGCGTTACCGAGGCGTTCGAAAGGCTTCATAGCGAATTGATAGCACATTCATGGCGCGGGCGCTGCAGCGGGTGCAACGACGGTTGCCGACACGATCGAGTCGA
Organism: Gemmatimonadales bacterium; assembly: GCA_038210005.1. GTDB lineage: Bacteria > Gemmatimonadota > Gemmatimonadetes > Gemmatimonadales > Gemmatimonadaceae > Gemmatimonas. The sequence goes on along the minus strand of JBBQXC010000009.1, from coordinate 27,024 downwards.
GTGCCGGAAACCACCGGTCGAGATACTTGGTGCCGCGCGACATGATGCGCGACTGTACGGGATCTTCACCATACTCGAAGTTCAGGCGTTCCAGGACCTCCATGCCCTCAACCACGACGCCGATCGGCGCGAACAGACGCTGCCGATCGAGCTTGGCCGCGTTGTCGGCAATATTGACGTACAACTGCACCGTACGACTGTTCTCGTCGGCGGTCGTGAACGCCACCGTCCCCCGCGTGTTGCTCCGACGCCTAGGTTCATCGGGCAGTGCCGACTGCGCCCACTTCGCGTTCACCGCCGGATCGCCGTGGATCCCGAACTGCACCACGAACCCCGGCACCATCCGAAAGAACCGATTGCCCGCGTAGTAGCCGATCGTGACCAGCTCGTAGAACCGGTCGGCGCCGAGCGGCGCGAGCGCGCGCGTGACCTCGATCGCGAATGGTCCCTGGTTGGTCTCGAAACGCACGCGATACGTCTCAGGGCTACGCACCGGTGTGGCCGACGGTCCCGGAATCACGCGCGGCGCCGAGTTCGATACGCGCGAGCGCGGCTCGCCCGAGCAGCCGACCGACACGATCAGGCCGATAGCCAGCAGCGCTCGCGTGGTCAGCGCACTCAGCTCGCCGACACGGGCGCGTACGATGAGCCCCGTGGTCACCGACAGTCCGTAGGTTCGCGCGAACCAGCGATATCGGCCCAGCACGACGCCGTCCGAAGCGCGCAAACGCCGCGTGCCACAGTCCCTACGGTGCCCGCTCAATCGCCGCCGCCAGCCGCATGGCGAGCGGCGCCTCGGGGGGCAGCTGCCGCATGAGCTCCTCCACACGACGCTGCGCATTGTTGCGCACGAGGCCCGTCTTGACGACGTGCCACAACGCGCACCCGACAAGACGCGTCACCGCAGGATCAGGCGCCAGCCGATCAAAGGGCTCGAACATGCGGCGCACATAGGCCGTCACGTCAATTTCACTACCGCGACTTTCGACGAGGCCGCGGATGGCGAGCGCATGCTCCTCGAGGCGCGCGTCAGGAGCGGACACGCCAAGCAGATGCGCCAACACCCGACTGACTTCCGGCTCGATCGGATCGTTGCGTTCAACCCAGTTGCCTCGGTGTTTCGTCATGCGCCATCCTCGTCCTCGACCCAGAGCACCGCCGTTACGCCGTCGCCCACACACACGATGCCGGCGTCGAGCGCCGAATCCGTGAGCGGATCGAAGCTGAATCCGTTCTGCTGCTGCGCGTCGTCGCCGAACACATCGGCCCAGTCGCCATTCGTGAAGCAGGTGAACGGCTCGGGCACCATCGCCAGCAACGCGTTCACCAAGGCATCGGCGTCGACCGCGGGGATGAGCAGGGCGTTGGTTGCCAGATCCCGACCGAGCACGCCAGCGGCGATGCGCAGCGCGTCACTCTCACTGACTTCCAGCCAGCCCTCGCCGAGTGCACGCAGTCCCACGCTCTCGACCGCCTGATCGGCGAGCATGCGTGATTTCGCCCACTGCGGGTGCGGCACCAGCGCACACGTCACGCGGCCACTCGCTCGTCGTGCGATGATCTGTTCAGTCAGCATGATGGAGTATCGGGTGTATGAAGCATCGCTATGGCGCCTCGAACTGCAGCGACGCCGCCGTCACCGTGCGCACACGCGGACCGAAACTCGTGATGTTCGCGAGCGTGGCATTGTGGTGCGCGATCACCTGCGGCGCGGACACGAAGCCGTTGCCCTCACTGGTATGCCCGTCCTCGATCAGCACCACCGGATAGCCCAGCGCGAGCGCCCGGCGCGTGGTCGTGTCCACACAGAACTCCGAGTGCATGCCGCACACGATCAACTCGCCGATCTCGTGCGCCTGCAAGAGCGCCTCGAGTTCCGTGCGCAGGAAGGCATCCGGTGTGGTCTTGCGCACGCGCAAGTCGTCAGGATCGGCGTGTAGTCCCTGCGCCAATTGCCACGCGAGCGTCTCGAACCCGAGATAGCCGTCCGTCGACTCGTGCTGAACGAAGATCACCGGCACGCCGGCGGCACGCGCCTTGGCCGACACCAGGTTGATCCTGGCAATCACCTCGACGAACGCGTACGCGGCATGGTCCCCTTCGCAGAGGCCCTGCTGAACGTCAATGATGAGCAGCGCAGCATTCATGAGACAACGGGTCGAGGGGCAGCGAGAGGCGAGTGCTCTGGAAGAATAGCGCCTCGATCGTGCCGTGCATGGGGGATTGGACGGAACGGTCCGCAGCGCCGAGATTGCAGGAATCCCCATCCCTCCTCCCCAACCGTGGATATGCCGATGGTACGCTCTCCCCTGCTCGCCGCCTTCGCGTTGGCCGCGATCGCCTCTCCGCTCTCGGCTCCGCTCTCGGCTCCGCTCTCGGCACAGGCGCCCGAGGCGATTCCCGCCAAGTACGCGGAGATCGCCAATCGCATCATCGCGGCCGCGCAGGCAGACTCGGCCGGTGCTTGGAACCGGATCGCTGAACTGACCGATCGGTTCGGGCATCGCCTGTCGGGATCCAAGGCGCTCGAAGACGCGATCAGCTGGACCGCGGCCACGATGGAGAAGGACGGCCTCACGAATGTGAAACGCGAGCAGGTGATGGTGCCGCATTGGGTGCGCGGGGCCGAGTCGCTGGAGCTCGTCGCGCCGCGGGGTCAACTGCTGCCGATGCTTGGACTGGGCGGCAGCATCGCCACGCCGGCCGGTGGTATAACGGCCGAAGTGATGGTGGTCGCGAGCTTCGAAGAACTCACGCAGCGCGCCAGTGAAGCGAAAGGCAAGATCGTACTGTACGACGCGGAGTGGCGCGACTACAGCTACAACGGGTCATTTCGTCGACTTGGCGCGATCGCCGCCGCCAAGGTGGGTGCCGTGGCCTCGCTGGCCCGCTCGGCGGGACCGTACAGCATGCGCACGCCACACACCGGCAGCATGAGCTACGACTCCACCGTCACGAAGATTCCGCATGCCAGCGTGACGTCGGAGGACGCGATGATGATCCGTCGCATGATCACACGCGGCGAGAAGGTGCGCGTGACGCTCAAGATGAGCGCGAAGACGTTGCCTGACGCGAAGAGCCACAACGTGATGGGTGAGCTGCGCGGCCGCGAGAAGCCCGAGGAGATCGTAGTGATGGGCGGCCACATCGACTCGTGGGACGTCGGTCAGGGTGCGATGGACGACGCCGGCGGTGTGGTGATCGCCTGGGAGGCCATTCGCTTACTCAAGAAGCTGGGCCTCACGCCGCGTCGCACGATTCGCGCGGTGGGCTGGACCAACGAAGAGAACGGCATGCGAGGCGGCAATGCGTATCGTGATGCGCACCAACATGAAACGCATCAGCTCGCGATCGAATCGGATGGCGGCGTCTTCTCACCACTGGGCTTCGGCTTCACCGGCGCTCCGGCGGCGCGCGCGATCATTCACTCCATCGGGACACTACTCAACCCGATCAACGCCGGCAAGATTGAAGCGGCGGGCGGCGGTGCCGACATCGGTCCGATCATGGCCACCGGCGTGCCGGGTATGGGACTGAATGTGGACGGGTCGCGCTACTTCTGGTTTCATCACACCGACGCCGATACGCCTGACAAGCTCGACCCGGCCGAAGTCCAGCGCTGTGTAGCCGTGATGGCGGTGATGGCCTACATCGCGGCCGACATTGAACAGTCGTTGCCGCGGTAAGCCGCGAGCAACGAGGCACCCACCGGTCTCCACTCGGCCCGCCTCCGCGTGATAACTTACGAGATATGGTAAGCGATCACGTGGTGTTGTGGGTGAACGGGACGGCACACGCGGTGCACGGGGCCGATGCCGTGCAGCCGCTCAGTGCGTTTCTGCGCTCGACGCTGCATCTCACAGGTACGAAGGTGGCGTGTGGGACAGGTGACTGCGGCGCCTGCACGGTGCTCGTTGCGTCCCCGCAGGTGCATGGACAATGGACGCCCATCAATGCGTGCATACGCTACGTCTTTCAACTGCATGGATGCCACGTCCTGACCATTGAAGGCGTGGGCACGGCGACCGCGCTGGTGCCGGCCCAGCGCGCGGTGGCCGCGCGGCACGCGTCCCAGTGCGGCTTCTGCACGCCGGGCATCGTGTTGTCGATGACCGCGGTGCTGCACAACAGCGCGAACACCGCGTCGACGGCGGCCAAGGCCATCGACTGGCCGACCGCTCTATCGGGGAATCTCTGTCGCTGCACGGGCTATCAGGCGGTGCTCGACGCCGCGACTGAGGCTGCCACGACAGCGCAGGCCGGCGGGCTCGCTATACCAGTGCCCGATAGCGCCTGGCGCGATGAAGCCATTCGGCATGCGGCCACTCCCGTCGACCTTCGCGTGTGCTCGCCAGAGGGGACGTTACGCGTGGTCCGCTGTCCGTCGCTCGCCGAGACGCTGAAGCACCTGCAGACGAATCCCGACGCCGTGATCATCGGCGGTGCGACCGATTTCGCTGTCGAGCAGACCGACCGTCCCGCGTCAGTGGCCCGCGACCGACACTGGTTGGCGACGGACCACCTCGCCGAGCTGCAGATGATTCGCGAGGGAGCGCCTCATGCCTCGGGGCATCGCGTGCTCGAAATCGGGGCGGGGGTCCGTTGGTCGGCGCTACAGGAGGTGTGCATCCACACCTGCCCACCGTTGGCGGAGATCATCGGTCGCGTTGGCGGTCCGCAGATTCGTCATGCCGGTACGATCGGCGGCAACATCATGACGGCGTCGCCGATCGCCGATCTGCTGCCGATGCTCCTCGTGATGAACGCCGAGGTGGTCCTGACGGCAGCTGATGCGTCGCGGCGCGTACCGATCGCCCAGTTTATCATTGGATACCGCACCGTCGACCGTCGGCTGAACGAACTGCTCACAGCGGTGCTGCTCTCGCTGCCGCACGATGACGAGGTCCTGCGTCTCACCAAGGTGTCCCGTCGCCACGACGGGGATATCGCGACGGTGGCACTTGCCGTGCGCTGGCGCGAGGAGCAGGAGACGCTGCGGGACGTCGCGATCGCCGTGGGCGGGATGGGGCCGATGGCGGTGCGCCTGACGCACACGGAGCAGGCGCTCGAAGGCCAGCCGGCCACCGATGCCTCGTGGTCGGTGGCCGCCTCGCAAGCAATGGACGTCGCGCGCGATGCACTCCACCCACGCTCCGACGTGCGCGGCGCAGCAGCCTATCGCCGCGAGGTACTCCGCAATCTGCTCGCCTTCACACGCGCCGATCAGCAGGCGGAGCGTGTGCCATGACGTCGTCACGAAGAGCCGTTGGCACGGTCGTCGGCACGTCGCAACCCCACGATGCCGCTATCGGCCACGTCACCGGTGCCATCACCTTCATCGACGACGTGCCGACACGTCATGATGAGCTGGTGGTCGGCCTGGTCACGAGCCAGGTGGCCCGCGGTCGCATCGTGCGCATCGACATCGATGCGGCGCGTGCGCTCCCCGGCGTTGTGGCAATCCTGACGGCGCACGATCTCCCGGCCGCGCGGCACTTTGGTCCCCTCGTTCGCGACGAGCCGATTCTGGCCCTCGATGCCGTACACTACGTCGGTCAGCCCGTCGTGATCGTGGCCGCAACGAGCGAGTCCGCGTTACGTGGTGCGATGGCCACCGTACACCTCGAGATCGCGCCGACGGAGGCCGTGCTGTCGATCAACGACGCCATCGCCGCGAACGCGTACCTCTCCGAGCCGCACGTTATTCGACGAGGCGACCCTGAGCGCGCCATGGCCAGCGCACCGTTTCAGCGATCCGGCGTATTCCACGGACTCGGGCAAGAGCACCTCTACTTCGAGACGCAGGCCGCGATCGCGATCCCCGGCGACGACGGACTGATGCAGCTGCACGTGTCGACGCAGGGGCCGTCGGAAACACAGCACGTGGTGGCCGATGTCCTTGGTGTCGGCCTGCATCAGGTCGTGTGCACCACGCGGCGGCTCGGCGGCGGCTTCGGCGGCAAGGAAACGCAGGCGAATCTGCCGGCCGCCTGCGTTGCGCTCGTCGCCCGGCGCACGGGCCGCGCAGCACGACTCGTGTACGGGCGCTCGGAGGACATGCGCAACACCGGCAAGCGTCATCCGTTTCGCGGCGAGTGGACCGTCGGTTTCGATGCCACCGCGCGCATCCTCGCGCTGCAGGTGCATTTATTGTCGGATGGCGGTGCGTTCACCGATCTGTCGCCGTCGGTGATGGACCGTGCCATGCTGCACACCGACAATGCGTACTTTCTCGAGCATGTGCACATCGAGGGACGTGTCTGCTACACGAATCATGCGCCGGCGACCGCTTTCCGCGGATTCGGCGGACCGCAGGGCGTCGCCGTGGTTGAAGGCATGCTGCAAGAGATCGCTGCCGTCTTGCGCCACGAGCACGGCGTGCCGATCACAGCGATCGACGTGCAACGTCACAATCTGTACGGCATCGGCGAGCGCGATACCACGCCGTATGGGCAGGTGGTCTCCCACAATCACCTCCCGGATATCGTCGATACACTCCGACGCGACTGTGACTTCGATGTACGACTCACCGACATTGAAGCCGCGAACCGCGTCGGCTCCCGCTGGCTCCGCGGCCTGGCGCTCTGTCCGGTGAAGTTCGGCATTTCGTTCGTGGCCACGTTCATGAATCAGGCGAACGCCCTTGTGCTCGTGTATCCAGACGGGACGATGCAAGTCTCGACCGGTGGTACCGAGATGGGTCAGGGGCTCAACACGAAGATCCGCCAGCTCGTGGCGGATTGCTTCGGTGTCTCGCCGCACACGGTGGCCATGATGGCCACCTCGACGGACAAGAATCACAACACATCGCCCACGGCGGCGTCAGCCAGCACCGACCTCAACGGGGCGGCCGCGGTGCACGCCAGCGGGATCATCCGCGACCGGCTGGCACGGTGGGCCCTCATACAGTGGACCGCGTCGCACGGTGCACCAGCCGTCGCCGCCGACGAGGCACCGACCACCGTCGTGTTCGAGGATGGCTGGGTCATCGATCGCCGCGATGACGCGCGCCGCATGTCCTTCGCTGACGCGTGCGCTGGCGCGCGCTTCGATCGCGTCGACCTCGGTGCACGCGGCTTTTACGCCACGCCGGGACTGCACTTCGATCGGTCTACCGGCCGCGGTGCGCCGTTCCTGTACTACACGCAGGGTGCAGCGGTCGCTGAGGTGTACATCGATCGGCGCACCGGCGAGATGTCGGTGCCGCGCGTGGACCTGCGCATGGACATCGGTCGGTCCATCAACCCCGGCATCGACCGTGGTCAGATCATCGGCGGCTTCATGCAGGGACTGGGCTGGGTCACCAACGAGTGCGTGTCGTACGACGATACGGGCGCGCTGCGCAGTGACTCGCTGAGCGACTACAAGATTCCCACGACGACCGACGTGCCCCGCCACTTCACCTGCGTCTTTCACGACAGCGACGGCCCGAGCGAGACCGTGGCGCGCAGCAAAGCCGTCGGCGAACCGCCACTGCTCCACGCCATTGCGGTGTGGAGCGCGGTCAAGCATGCGCTGGGATGCGTATCACCGGCGGCCTCGCAACGCCTCTGCTTGCCAGCCACGGGCGAGGAGATTCTGCGCGCGCTGACGATGGCACACGTGCCGCTGACCGATGGCGCGCGTTGGGCGCACAGCGCCGTTTCGTGGAGTGGGCAACACGCATGACCGATCCACGGTCGGAACAGGCGCGCGAATGCCTCACGGAGCTCAGCACGCTGGAGCAGCCTGTGGTGCTGGTCACGCTGGTTCAGCGCGTGGGCAGTACACCACAGGACGTCGGCGCGAAGATGCTCGTTGATGCCGCCGGGCGCCGACGGGGAACGATCGGTGGTGGCCGCATCGAGCAGCGCGCGATCGCCGAAGCTCAGCGGCTCCTCACGACCGGAACAGACGCGCCCTGTGTGCTGCACGAGTGGAATTTGCAGCGCGACATAGGGATGACCTGTGGTGGCGTCGTCACGATGCTCTTCGAACTGTTCAATGCGTCGACGTGGCGCGTGGTGCTGTTCGGTGCCGGCCATGTGTCGCAGGCACTGGTACGCTGCCTGCTCTTGCTCGACTGCGCCGTGGTGTGCATTGACAGCCGTCCCGAATGGCTGGCGAGGCTCCCGGACGCTCCGCGTCTCACGCGCGTGGCAGCCGACGATCTGCGGAGCTTCGTGCCGCACATTCGCGCTACCGACGCGGTCATTTGCCTGACGATGGGGCACGCCACCGATCAGCCGGTCCTGCACGCGATCTTCGCTGCATCGATCACACCCACCTACGTGGGCGTGATCGGCAGTGCCGCCAAGCGGAAGGCGCTGGAGAAAGGACTTCGGGCTGAGGGCGTCAGCGACGAATGGCTGGCCAACATGCGCTGTCCCATCGGCCTGCCGATCGGCGGAAACCGACCAGGTGAGATCGCGATCAGCGTCGCGGCCGAATTGCTCGCCACCCGTCAGCCAACGCCCAGGACGAAAACTGCGACCATCGCGATCTCGGCGTTACCGTCGTGAGTGTGCAGCCATCGTTTCTCGTGATCGGTGCCGGACGGGCTGGCACCACGTCGCTGCATTACTATCTCGCGCAGCATCCCGGTATTTTCATGCCTTCCGTGAAGGCGCCAAGCTATTGGTACGCGATGGATCTGCACGGATCACCGCTGGCGTCACACGCCGAGCAGGTCCCGTCGTCGTTCGTGACGTCGGCCCCCGCGTACGCCGGCCTCTTCGCCGGCTGCGCACCCTCACGCGTGGCGGGAGAGGTTTCCCCGGTCTATCTCGCCTCCACGCGTGTGGCCGCACGCATCGCGCACGAGCATCCGGGCATGCGCATCGTGAGCATCCTGCGCAATCCGGTCGATCGCGTGTACGCACGGTACCTTGCGCGGCGGCGCGACGGACTGGAACCGATCGCCTCGTTCGAGGCCCTTGTGGAACGCGAGTCCACGTCGCCGCTCGTCGTGGACGACGCGCATGCCACCTATCTGGCTGGCGGCATGGTCAGTCATGTGCTGCGTACGTATCACGACGCGTTTCCGGAATCACAGCGACTCACCTTGTGGTTCGACGACTTCGCACGCGACACTCCCGGTGCCATGCGTACGCTCTTTCGCTTCCTGCAGGTGGACGACTCGGCGCCAGTCGATGTCGCCCAATCGCACAACCGCAGCGGCGGCCGCATTCGGAATCCGGCGGTGCGACGGGCCTGGGCCGCCAGCTATCCGGTTCGCCGGGCGTTGCGTCCGTGGCTGCCGGCCGCGTGGCGTGACCGCGCGTTCCTTGCCGTCACGCGAGATGTCGATCGCCTGCCGATGCACCCCGACACGCGCGCCGGTCTGATCGAACTGTATCGCACCGAGATCGATGCGCTGTCGGCGCTGACCGGTCGGGATCTGACGTTCTGGACAACGCGGAGCCCATCGCGATGATGCGCAGTACGCCGCCCCCGTGGCTCGTGGCCTGCCTCCTGATTGCCGTCCTACCGCCGCTGTGGCTCGCGGCCGTGTATCTGCGGCCGGCGTTCGCGCGAGCGATGATGCGCTCACCGCAGCGGCTCGGCGCGGCCGCGCTCGTGTGGTGCGCGCTCGCGTGTGCCCTCGCGCTGGTGGCCCCGCGGTTGGTGATCCCCATGGCCTTGGTGGGCGCCGGCGTCGCGCTGTTCATGGCGCGCGGCCGTGCGGCCGGCCTGCTGGCGCGAGGCGCGCCGCACAACGCACGCCAAGCGCCGGGGTCCCTCTCATTCACGCAGGGGGTCCGCGCGCTGGCCGAGCGAGGCTTTTATCTCGGACAGTTCGATCGGCACGGCCCGATCTTTCGTATGTCGCAGTACGGCGCACCAACCATCTGCGTGTTCGGGCTCGAGCGACGCCAGCAGATCATGGCGCAGCACAGCGCGAACCTTGGGCCAAGCCCGCTTGCGTTCTCACAGAGCGTGATGCGCCAGTTTCTGCGGTACATGGACGACGCCACCCACAACACGTATGGCCCCCTGATCCGACGGGCAATGCGCGCCCCGGCCGCGCCGGACCTGCAGGCGTCGGTGCGTACGGCGTGCGCGCGCGGCGTGGCCCAGGTGAGCACGGCGGCGGCCACTTCACCGGTCGATCCGCTGCTGCAGATCGCGCGGCAGTCGCTCCACGCCTTGATGTTCGGACTGGATGCCCGCTCGCCACACTACGCCGCCTTCGATGCGCTCAGCACATCGTTCTACGGAATTCGAATCTCGCAGTCACTCCGACGCCCCGAGTCGGAGATTCTGAGCGAACTCGTGGAATTGCTGCGGATGCAGGAAACATGGTTGCTGGCCACACCGGCCATGATGGAAACTGGTGGACCGCCGCTCGTGCGACTGCGCGCGCTCGACCCGGCCATGCCTGATGAGACCTGCCTGCAGAATCTGGTCTTCATGCATCGCATCGGCACCAACAACGTCGGATCGCTGCTCAACTGGATGCTGTATTACTGGGCGACAGAGCCGACGGTCGTTGCCGCAATCCGCGAACGACAGGGCGCTGATCGCCTGCACGCGCAGGAGCGCTTCCTGGCCGAAACGCTGCGGCTGTCGCAGAGCGAGTACACGTATCGCCGCGTCCGGGAGTCCTTTGCATACGACGGCATCGCGTTCCCTGCCGGGTGGCTGGTGCGCTTCTGCGTGTGGGAAAGCCACCGCGCCGCCACGCCGCTCGACCATCCGCTGCAATTCCGGCTGCGCCTCGGCCCGCATGACTTCGACCGCAGCCACTACGCGCCATTCGGCACTGGACGCCACGCCTGCAATGGCGTGGATATGAATCAGACCATCAATCTGGCTGTGCTCGACGCGCTGACCAATGCGGGCGATGTCGTGGTCGAGCAGGCCGAGCCCTTCCAGCGCGCGCCGCGCCACTGGGGACACTGGCAGCCCAACCGCGCGATGCGCGCGCGCTTACGCGCCAGTACTCGGAGCCACGCGTGACCGCGTCGGCGCCCGTGCCGCAGCGACCGGAGTTCTTCGTGGTTGGCGGCAGTCGCTGCGGCACCACGAGCCTGCACGCGGCACTGGCGCGACACCCGGAGCTCTTCGTGCCGCGTGAGAAATCGCCCAACTTCTTCACGGCACCGGATTTCGCCACTGTTCCCGATTCGGCCGCACTGCAGGCCATGAAAGGACACAGCATCAGCACGGAGCGCGAGTACCTCGCGTTGTTTGCGCAGGCGCCGCCCGGGAGGCGATACGGCGAGGTCTCGCCGGTGTATCTGCAGTCCGTGCATTCCGCGGCCCGCATCGCCGACTTCGCGCCCTCGGCGCGCATCGTGGCGATCCTGCGTGATCCCGTGCAGCGCGCGTATGCCCACTACATCGGGCGACGTCGCGATGGACTCGAGCCGCGCGTCACGTTCGAGGAGGCCATTGCCCCGGAGCTTGCCGACCCCACCACGCCTGACGTCGCCTTCAATCGATATCTCGCGATCGGTCGGTATGCGCATTTCCTGCGGTCGTTCGAGGCGGTGTTTCCGCGCGAGCAGTTGCTGGTCTGCCTCTTCGACGATTTCAAGGTGGACCCACGCGCCGTGGTGAACCGCGTATGCGCCTTTCTCGACGTGGCCCCGATGCACGACGCGATTCCAATGGAGCAGCGCAATCAGGGCGGTATCATCCGCAATCCGCTGCTGCGGGCGCTCTGGACAGGAACCGCCCTTTCACGCGCCCGCGCCCGTCGCTTTCTCCCAACAACGGTGCGCGATGCGGTCGGTCGCGTGTTCCTGCGTCAACTCGACCGACCACCGATGTCGCCCGCGCTCACCGCCCGGTTGCAGGCCTATTATCACGACGACCTCATCGCGCTCGAGACGCTGCTCGACCGTGATTTACGCGCGTGGCGGTCAGCCGGCTCCTAGCCTACCCCGCAACGGGACGCGCGTCGTCATCAGCGACAACAGCTGTGCCGCGGCGACGTCGACCGAGGAGTGATCAGTATCGAGACGCAGCGCTGGTTCGACCGGCGCTTCGTACGGTGCCGTCAGCCCCGACAGGCCGATGGCGCCGGTGGCGAGGTCGCGTGCGTACAACCCCTTGGGATCGCGCGCCTGCAATGTCTCGGGCGACGCCGTCACGTGTACCTCGACGAACCGATGCTCGGGGAACATCGCCCGCACGGTATCACGGTCGCGCGCATAGGGCGAGACGAAGGCGCACAACACCACATGCCCCGCTTCGAAGAACAGCTTTGCCACTTCGCCGGCGCGCCGAACGTTCTGCGCGCGATCGGCCGGAGAGAATCCGAGGTCGCTATTCAGACCGAAGCGAAGCTGATCGCCGTCCAGCAGCATGGTGCGATAGCCGCTCTCGTGCAGCGTCCGCTCCACCGTTCGGCTGATCGTGCTCTTTCCGGCACCCGACAGGCCGGTGAGCCACACGACGATCGCGTCGTGCCCCTGGGCGTGCTCGCGCTCAGCCCGTGGAATATTCCAATCCTGCCACGTCACGTTGGGTGAGGCCCCGCCGCGCGGCTCCGCATCACGCGGCGGCGTGGCGCCGCGAATCATGCCGGCGCCCACCGTGGCGTTGGTGGCCGCGTCGATCAGCACGAAGCTGCCGGTCGCGCTGTTCACGCGATAGCTGTCGAAGCACAGCGGGCGCGCGGTCACCAATTCCACGCGTGCGATCTCGTTCAGGCCGAGTGCGCTGGCGGGTTCGCGGTGCAGCGTATCGATGTCGACCCGATACTCGATGCGCTCCACGAATGCCGGGAGTTCCCGTGAACTGTGCAGCAACACATACGACCGGCCCACCTGGAGCGGCTCTTCATGCATCCAGCACAGATACGCATCGAAGCGGTCGGTGACGGTCGGCCGGTTCTTGCGCCGCACGAGCATATCGCCACGCGACACATCGATCTCGGTATCGAGACTCACCACCACCGCGTCGCCCGCCAGCGCTTCGTCGCGTGTGCCATCGAAGGTGTCGATGCGCGTGACCGTGGCGCCGACGCCAGAAGGCAGCGCCACGATTTCGTCGCCCACGCGCAGCGCACCCGACGCCACCGTACCCGCGTAGCCGCGGAACTGCTGATCGGGGCGCACCACGTACTGCACCGGGAACCGCAAATCGATCGTATTCCGACGACGACCGGCGGTGAAGTGCTCCAGCAGGTCGAGCAGCGGACCACCCTGATACCACGGCATGCGCGTCGAGCTGGTCACGACGTTGTCCCCCACGAGTGCCGACATCGGCACAAATCGGATGTCGTTCACGGTCAGGCGGCTGGCAAAGCTCGTGTACTCGTCGACGATCGCACGATATACCGATTCCGACCAGTCCACGAGATCCATCTTGTTGACGGCGACCACGACGTGCGGAATACCAAGCAATGACGCGATGAACGAATGCCGACGCGACTGCGTGAGGACGCCCTTGCGCGCGTCGACGAGGATAATGGCCACATCCGCCGTGGATGCACCGGTGACCATATTGCGCGTGTACTGCACATGTCCCGGTGTGTCGGCCAGGATGAACTTGCGACGAGGCGTCGCGAAGTACCGGTACGCGACGTCGATCGTGATCTTCTGTTCGCGTTCCGCTCGCAGACCGTCGGTGAGCAAGGCGAGGTTGACACCGGTTTCACCCAGTCGACGACTGGCGACTTCGATCTGCTCGAGCTGATCTTCGAAGATCGACTTCGTGTCGTACAGGAGCCGACCGATCAGCGTGCTCTTCCCATCGTCTACACTTCCCGCCGTGGCGATGCGCAGGAGATCCATGTCGGCATACGACGGGGCCTCACGCTCTGGGGCTGGTAGCGTCGGCATCAGAAGTATCCCACCCGTTTACGATCTTCCATCGCGGCCTCCGAGCGACGGTCATCACTGCGTCCACCGCGCTCCGTGATGCGCGCGGCCGCCGTTTCGCCGATGATCTCCTGCACCGTACTCGCCGTGGACAGAATCGCGCCCGTGCAGGTGGCATCACCGATCGTGCGGAAGCGCACGGTCCGGCGCTCCACGACCTCTGCGTCCGTGGCGGCGAGAACGTCGGTAGCGGCCAGGTAGATCCCGTCGCGCAGAAACACCTCGCGCTCGTGCGAGAAATACAGGGACGGCATCGGGATCTGTTCGTGCGCGATGTACTGCCAGATATCCATCTCGGTCCAATTCGAGATCGGAAACACGCGAAAGTGTTCACCGGGCCGCTTGCGACCGTTGTACAGATTCCAGAGCTCCGGCCGTTGATTCCTGGGGTCCCACTGCCCGAATCGATCGCGATGCGAGAAGATGCGCTCCTTCGCGCGCGCTTTCTCCTCGTCGCGACGCGCTCCGCCGATCGCGGCGTCGGCTTTCAACATCGTGAGGGCATCAAGCAGCGTCACCGTCTGCAGCACATTGCGACTGGCACCGGGTCCGGTTTCCTCCTGCACGCGTCCGGTGTCGATCGACTCCTGCACACTGGCCACCATCAGCTCGTAGCCGAGTTGGGTCGCGTACGCGTCGCGAAAGCTGATGGTCTCAGGAAAGTTGTGTCCGGTATCGATGTGCAGCAGTGGGAACGGCGGCGGTGCCGGGTAGAAGGCCTTACGGGCCAACCACGACACCACGATGGAATCCTTCCCGCCCGAGAAGAGTAGCACGGGGCGCTCGAACTGCGCGGCCACTTCGCGCAGCACGTGGATCGATTCGTTCTCGAGCGCTGACAAGTGTCCGCGTCGGAGCCTTCCGGATGGTGGTGGGGTCATCGCGTGCTCGGAGGCAGCAGGGCGGTCCAGTTCAACGATCGGTCGCCGACGGCGACGAACGACGGATTGCGCGTTCGGGGATGATCATAGCGCAGCGGCACTCCTTCCGTGTCGTACACCTCGCCACCAGCAGCGCGCAGTACCGCGTGCGCCGCCGCCGTATCCCACGGCATCGTCGGACCATCGCGGAAGTAGAGATCGGCGCGCCCCTCAGCCACCAGACAAAACTTCAGTGAACTCCCCATGGACAGTGTGGTGGCACCCGGCAGCGCCTGGAGCATCGCCTGCACGGCAGCGCCGGCATGATCCCGACTTGCCACCACGCGCAGCGAGTCACGCGAGGCCGGCGTGTGCACCGCGATGCCCTGCTGCACCGCGCCTGCCCATTGCTCGGCACCGTGCGGGCCGGTGAGCCACGTGACATCGAGCACGGGGGCGTGCACGACGCCCGCCACGGGCATCCCGTCGACGATGAGCGCGATGTTGACGGTGAACTCGCCCGTCCGCGTGAGGAATTCCTTCGTGCCGTCGAGCGGATCGATCAGCCAGTATCGCGGGCCGGGCGCAGCGCCGGAATCGTTGGCCAACCCATCCTCTTCAGACACGATCGGCGTGTCCGGCTCGAGCGCCGCGAGCCCTTGGCAGATCACGGCGTGGCTGCGCAAATCGGCGGCGGTAAGCGGACTATGGTCCGCCTTCTGCTCGACCTGCGCGGCCAACGCGCCGTCGTAGACCTCCAGAATGGCCGCCCCGGCCTCGCGGGCCACACGAACGAGGCGCCACATCTCCGGCCGTGGCGTCTCGACTCGCATGTCTGGCACAGCGGGCGTTTGGCTCATGCACCCAACGTAGACGGCACCGGCTCGTCAGCCAACCGGCGTCGCCACCGCTTCGATCAGCGCGATCCAGCGCGCCCGCTGCGCCTCGAGTGTGAAGTGCTCGAGGACCTTGCGATAGCCGCGTTCGCCGAAGGCGGCGGCAAGCCCCGGGTCATGCATAAAGCGCAACAGGGCGGCGGCGAGCCCCTCCACGTCGTGCGGGCCGACGAGTAGGCCATCGTGGCCGG
The DNA here is from genome assembly GCA_038210005.1 of Gemmatimonadales bacterium. Taxonomy (GTDB): domain Bacteria; phylum Gemmatimonadota; class Gemmatimonadetes; order Gemmatimonadales; family Gemmatimonadaceae; genus Gemmatimonas. The sequence goes on along the minus strand of JBBQXC010000009.1, from coordinate 11,263 downwards.
CGTGGATCAGGCTGCGCGACGAGGGAATGTCGGCACCGATGACCGGTCGCTTCGCCATCCACGCCTCGAGGTACACCAAGCCGAACGACTCGTCCACGCTGGGCAGCGCGATCACGGTGCAGGCGGCCAGCAGCTCCGCCGTGTCGGCGTCGGCGAAATCGTCCACCAGGATCACCCGTGCGCGCTCGAGCGGCGTGAGGGCCTCGAGCCGGGCCGTCGTCGCGGCGTCGCGATTGCGCGAGCGCCCCGCTAAGAGCAGCAGCGCATCCGGACGCACTTCCCAGACGCGCCGCATGGCATCGATGAGGACCGTGGCCCCTTTGTTCGCCACCTGTCTCCCCACAAAGCCGACCACGGGCGTGCCGGGGTCGATGCCGAGTTGCGCTCGCCAAGCCGCGCCCGATGCATCCCGACCCCACGACGAATCGACCCCACCGCCGATGACGTCCACCTGTCGGGCACCCAACCCGCGTAGATGAACGGCTTCGGGTTCGGTCATCGCCACCACACGAGTCGCCGTGCGCGCCAACCATCGCTGGCGAGGCCAATGGGCGGACGGCTGCGACAGGTGCATCAACGGCAACCCAACGACTGGACACCCACGCCAGCGCGCGACGAGATGAACCAGCGGCACATGCCGCGCGAACCAGCCGACCGACAGGAGAACGTCGGCGGGTTCGGCGAGGAGCGGCCGCAGCATGCCGAGTGCCTGTGGCCAGCTACCCCAATAGGGCACGTCCACGCCGCTGAGACGCTTCACCAAGCGGCCGCCCATGCGGTGTGTCGCCCAGGCCTCAAGCACACGACCGGCCATACCACCCTCCGGCATCACCCGTGCGATCGACACGCCATTGACGACATCGCTCGCCGGCAAGCCCGCACCGCCGCGACGCCTGAGATCCGGGAGGTTCGCGGCGTTGAAAGTGATCACGGTGGCGCGGTGCCCTCGCGCCACCAGTGGCTCGAGAATCGACGCCACCAGTCGCTGTGCACCGCCGACGCTGGGCGCGTACGTATAGATCGGCGCGACGATGTGCAACGGGCGGTCCGCGCTCACGACGTGGGGCTCCGCGACGATTTCGCAAAGACGTCGCACAGTTCGTCGAAGTTGTCGATGATGTCGTCGTAGCCTGCACTCCAGCTGCGCGGCGTACTGGCTCGCATCGGCTCACGGGCGATCCCCAGGTGATCGCACACGAGGTCGGCCGTCGACTGGCGCCGCGTGTCGTCCAGTAGATGATCTTCGTAGAAGAGCGGCAAATGCGGCACGTCCTGTAACACGGAGCCGACCCGCAGATCCCACGCCTCGCGAAACGCCACCTGTTCGCGAAACAGTGCCACCGGCACGTGCAGCCGTGGTGCCTGCTCCTGTCCCACCGGTTGAAAACGCCCGGAGAGATGGGCCACACACCACGAGGTCGTGCGATCGAACACGGAGCGTCGCTGCAGGTGAATGATGCGCCATCCGCGCCGGTGCAAGCGCTGCAGGCCCACGCGTGATGTCGCGATCGGTACCTTGCAGCCCCAACACACACGGTGCGCGTTGGCGGCGAGTCGCGGCAGGTACAGCCACGGCGCCGCCAAGGCCACCGCGCGCGCCGCCGACCACGCGCCGGGCCAGCGCTCCCGATTGAGCACTTCGCCCGCGCACTCCACCTGCGAGTGCGACGACAGCAGGTTCATGAGCAGGTGACTGCCGGTGCGCCCCTGCGCGTAGATCACGAAGTGCGCCATCGCTCAGCGCGTCCGAGGCTGCAAGGCATCGACCCACTGGTCGGTGATGCCGTCCACGTCGTACGCCGCCGTCGCCGCGTATCCGGCCAGCGCCAGCTCGTGTCGCAGGGCGTCGTTCCCGAGTACCTCATCGAGCTGCTGGGTCAAGGCATCGAGATCGCCGACAGGATACAATCGACCGGTCAGTCCGTCGTGCAGGATCTCGCGTGGACCGTACGGGCAGTCGCTGGCGATGACCGCGCAGCCCGTGCCCTGCGCCTCGATCAGGGTATTGCCGAACCCCTCGATATCCGCACAGTGCACCAGCACCGACGCCTCTCGCAACTGCGCCCACGGCGCGGCGACCCACCCCGGAAAGGTTATCCGGTCGGAGAGTCCGAGCTCGTGAACGCGGGCCATGAGTCGCGTGCGCTCCGGTCCGTCTCCCATGATGAGCACACGCCAGTCCGGGTGTCGGCTCGCCACGCGCGCGAACGCCTCGACCAGATCGTGATAGCGCTTGTGCTTCACCAGACGGCCAAGCCCGACAATGACGCGCGACCGCTGCGCCGTCGGTGGTGGCGACAGCGCCTCCGGATGAATCGGATTCGCGATGATCGCGAGCGCATCGGGCATGGGCGACATGCGACGTAGGTCGTCGGCGAGTCGTTGAGTCTGCACGACCAGCAGATCGGCGAGGCGATAGACGCGCATGGCGGTGCGATTCCACCACCGACGACGCGCGGTGAACGGGGAGACGATCTCGCTGATCACGACGCGGTGTCCCGTGCCGATCGCCGCGACACACGCCAAGGCGTTCGCATGGTGTCCGAAGGCCAGCACGGCGCGATACGGTGTCGCCGACAGTCGCCGCCGCAACCGCCACCAGCGACGTATCGAGCGCCACGGTGACCTCCCGCGATCTGCATCGAGCACCTGCACGTTGTGAGCGGCGAGCAATCCCCGCTCCGCCGACGACGACGTCAACGCCACGAATTCACACTGAATCCCTCGAGCCGCCAGCCCAGCGGCCAGAATCGAGAGGCGGCGTTCGATACCGCCAACGCCGTCGGAGCCGAGCAGCATCAACACGGGGGCGGTGTGCATCGCGGTATCGATGTGAATTGCGGCGCTCACGCCATCGCCTCACGCAGCGTCCACCACGCGTCGGAGAGCCGACGGCGTACCGACCCGCGATGATACGTGGCGAGCATCGCATCATACCGCGGATCGGTTGCCATGGGCGATGGATGTACCAGCGGCCACGTCAGCGCACCCGCGTGTGCCATGCGCAACGGATGTCGTGCGCCATGCTGGTGCGTGGCATCGGCGCCGTCCCCGATATTGCGGATCATGTTCACCGCCGGGATCACCGAGAGCGCGCGATGCTGCAGCATCGACCAGTACCACGCGCGCGACCACGTCCACTTCCGACCTGCAGACGCCGACGAGAACTTGGCGCCCAACGCGCGTCGCAGCGCCGACGGGTCCCGGCGATACGCGGACCGCACGCTCGGCCAGGCCGCGAACGTCGGATCAAAGCGCTGCCACGCGCGACGCCACGTGGCCCATCCCCACACGTGGCCCGCCTGCGCGAAGTGATAGCTCGCGGCGTTCGATGGCACACCGCTGCGCGGCGTCCGCATCGTGAGTCCCGAGACGTGCATGACCTCAGGCACGTCCGCGTAGCGCTCGAGCATCTCGCCGGCAAAGCGTAGGAAATCGGACGCCGGCACGCAATCATCCTCCAGAATTACGCCGGCCGACTCGTGGGAGAAGAACCAATCGATGCCGGACACGACGGCCTGCTGCAGACCCACATTGGTGGCCCGGGACAACGTTTGAACCTCGCAAGGCCAATCGATGCCGCGCTGCACTTCCTCCAAGACCAACGCGCAGCGCGCCCCGTCGTCCGAGTGCCCGGCGCGTGGGCCATCGGCCGACACGTACACGCGACGTGGCCGCTGCCCCCGAAGCGCGGACAACAACTGTCGAACGACCGCCGGCCGGTTGAACACCAGCAGCAGGACCGGCGGCGTCACGCGAATGGTCCGACGCGGCCGGCGATGCTCCCTGTGTACACCATACGCCCCTCCGGCCAGTGAGATGAGACACGTCGCGCAAGCTGCCGCGGCCCCCGTGTGCGAGCCAACGCCTCAGAACGGCGCCGGTCGTTCGACGACGACCATCACACCTGTGCCCGGATGCACGAATGATAGCAACTCGGCGTGGAGCAGGAGCCGGTCCCCGACCTCGGGGGCCGCCCGCCCGTAGAGCCGATCACCGACGATCGGCGAATCCAGCCCCAGCGGGTTCGACGCGTGCACGCGCAACTGATGCGTCCGGCCCGTGTGCGGAGTCAGTGCCACCTTGGTGCGTCCATTCGCGCGCTCGAGCACGCGCCAGCCGGTCACGGCGGCCTTCCCGTGGAGGGGATCGTGGATCTGTCGGGGCCGGTCGTCGATATCCATGCGCATCGGGAAGTCGATCACGCCCTCGCGAGCGGCGATCTCGCCATCGAGCCACGCGACGTACCGCTTGGTGATTTCACGGAGCGAGAACAATCGCTGCAACGCCGAAAAGGTTGTGCTGTCCTTCGCCGCGAGGAGGAGCCCCGACGTGTCCAGATCGAGACGATGCACCACCAATTGCCCGGTCGCGTCGGGATAGCGCACACGCAGCCGCGTGGACACCGAATCGCGCAGCAACCCGCTGCGCCCCGGCACCGACAGCAAGCCACACGGTTTGTCCACGACGACGAGATAGTCGTCCTCGTACACGACCGTCGGCTCGTATTCCGCGATCGCCGCCGCACCGAACACGGGCGGTGGATCGGCCGGCAATCCTCGCAGCATATGCGCGAGAATCGGCGGACACTTGCCCTGACAGGCCGGATAGAACGATCCGGCACGACGATCCCCCGTGCGTGGCGGCGCGCCCCACCAGAACTCGGCCAGCGCCAGTGGCCGCAGGCCCTGCGCGTACGCCTGCGCGAGCAGCTTCGGGGCCGCACAATCACCGGCCCCGCCCGGCGGCTCCTTCGGCGCGAACAGATCGCGCAGCGCGCGCACCTCGCCCAAAGCATTGGTGAAGCGATACGTGTCCTGAATGGCCGGTAGCAGTTCGCGCGAGCGCGCCGTCCGCGCCTCGTCGTCGGACCCAAGATCGTACAGTTCTGCCTCACCGGGAATCCAGACCGCATCGCGCGCCGCCACATCGTACGCCGGCGGGGCCCAGCCCTCGATTGCCCACCGGCCCGCGATCATCCCGGAGAAGCCGCGCAAATAGCCCAGCGTGCCGTCAGGAGCCGCCACGACCAACACCCCGAACATTTTCCCGTTGCCAGGCTGATCGAGCCTCCAGGGGGCCATTGCGGGCAATTGGAGCAACTGCATCGTCTCCATGGCCGCGCGCCTGGCGAGCGGATGGACCGCCGCGCGATCGAAGGGGCTCGGAAATCGCGCCGGAATGTCGCTGAGGTCGGGAGGCGGGGTGAACTGGATCACGCGTGCAGGATAACGGAATCGCACCGACGCGTCAGGCAAAACCCGATAGTGCGATTGGCCGCGCGGTTGCACTGTACGCTCGCAGAGTGAGGGCGATGCCTCCACGGTGCCTCGTCGGGTTGGGGATCGGTCCCGATTCCTCGGGGTCACAGAGGCGAAGCGAGATGGCACCGCGTGCATCGACCCGCTGCATGAATCCCACCCCAGCGTGGGACGGACCGTTGGCCGGGAATCAATCCCCGCTCAATCGGGTGCCGACACGGACTCAGATGGCTGCAGGTGCCATCACGGCCACAGGTCGTTACGAACCTCCGTGGACGACACGGAAACGCGCCGAGCATCATGCTCGGCGCGTTTTGCATGCGGCAAGCACGACAGTCGCTTGCGCGATATGATATCTGCTTCGCACCGCAGATCAGGCGCTCACACTCGCGCTCACAATCAGGAGAACGGCACATGCGTCGTCCAGGCTGGCTCGTTGTACTTCCATTCGCGGCCACGGTCCTCGGCGGTTGCGCGAGCGCATCGAAAGCCTCGCCCTCGTCGACGTCGGCCGGAGCGGCGTTGCCGCTGTGGAAGTCAGGAACAGCCGCCTTCGGCATGTTCGTGCCCAATGAACGCGCGCCGGGCGCGGTCGACGCCAGCGGCAAGCGACTCCCTCCGTTGTACACGGAGGCCGGTGCGAAGGCGCTCGCCGCGAATCCGCTGCTCGACTATCTCTTCCTCAATCTCGAAGGCGCCTACGACGCGGCTGCCGTGCGAGCGATGGTCAGCGGCATCAGGCTCAGCAGCGCGGCCACGCGCCCCACACTGCTCGTGCGCATTCCGACCATCGAAGACGCAGGCGTCAAACTCACGCGTGTGCGGGTCAAGGAAGTGCTCGGGCTTGGCGCTGACGGCGTCGTTATTCCCCACGTGCGCAGTGCGGCGGAAGCGCGCACTGCTGCCGCGTTCTTCACCGAGGCCGGCGCCAAGGTGTGGTCGCCGGCGAATCCCAGCGGCACCGTAATCGCGATGCTGATGGTGGAAGACAAGGGCGCGATTGCCGAGCTCACGGATATCGCAGCGGTGAAGGGCTACAGCCTGCTCTCGTGCGGTATCGGCAGCCTCACCCGCGATATGGGCGGCGATGCACCGGGTGCCGAGGCCGCGTGCAAGCGCGCGCGCGACCTCGGGGCGCAGGCCGGCATGCCGAGCATAATGACGGCCACCGCTGGCACGATCACCGACCGCGTCGAGAAGGGCTATCTGGGCCTGCTGCTGTCGGGCACTGCCGATCAAGCGTCAGCGATCATTCGCGCGGGACGCGCGGTGGTCAAGCGGCCGTAGCATACGGCCGATCACGGCCGCCAGCATCACGCCCGCCACGTAGCAGGCGATGTCGCTCCAGAGGACGCCTTGTCCAAGCGCCAGCGCGCCGAGCGGCGTGGCGCGCAGGGCATCGAGCCATGGAACGTGATATCGCTGACTGATTTCCACGGCTACCGCAATCGCGCAGGCGATCGCCGCCAGATGACGACGTTCCCCGTGTGGTCGCAGCAGTGTGAGCAGCCAGAACACCATGAACGCCCACAACACATCGCCGGCGTAGAGCGGGATGAATGCGGGAAACGCAGCGGAATAGCGACGTAACGCATCGCTCAGAACGCTGCGTAGGGGCGTCACCCCGACAAGAGTAGCCCCATTCGTGCAATCACGCGCCGTCGACGATAGCTTAGCGGAATGACCCAGCCCACCGACTCCGCCGCCGCGCTGTTGGCGCTCCTGCATTTCGAGCGCATGAACCTGCTCGCCCAGTTCGAGTCCATCCCCGTGGCACTCCGCGCCGTGTCGGCCGGTGAGAGTGAGAGCGACAGTCACTGGTCGGCCGCGCAGATCATCGAACACTGCGCCCGCGTGGAAGGGAACGTGGCGCGCATGATAGTCAAGGGCGCGGAGATGCCACGCCCAGCGACCGACCACGAGCTGCAGACGGCCGTGCTCACCGAGCGCACGATCGGCTGGGTACGCGAGCGCTCCACCAAGGTCGAGGCCCCGGAGCGCGTGCGCCCCACAGGCACGCTCGACGCGGACGCGGCGATCGCGCAGTTACAGGCGTCGCGGGCGGCACTGCTCGAGGCCTTCGCCACCGCCGACAACGCCGTGCTCGACGGCGTGGCGTTTCCGCATCCGTTTCTCGGCCCGCTCACGCTCCGCTCCTGGGTGGAGCTCACGGCGCATCACGATGCACGACACGCGGCGCAGATGGCGGAGCTGATCAAGGAGTACGGAGTAGGGAGTACGGAGTAGGGAGTACGGAGTAGGGAGTAGGGAGTAGGGAGTCGGGCGCAAGCCGACACTCCGCGTCACGGCACCGAGCGTCCGCGCTGCGTGAGATATGCGTGCCACAAGATGCGCGCGGCCACGGCGCGCCACGGCGACCATGCTTCGGCCATCTGCGCGGCTTCGCGGCTCGATGGTGCCCGCGTGAGCTCGTGCGCGTGTTGCAGGGCCTTGTGCAGCGCCAGATCCCCCGGCGGCCAGGCGTCGAGGCGACCGAGCGCAAACAGCAGGTACACCTGCGCGGTCCATGGCCCGATCCCCGGCACGCGTTGGAGCGCGACAAGCACGTCGTCGTCGGGGAGGGTCGACAGCGCTTGCAGATCGAGCCGTCCGTCGGTGACGTGCTCGGCCAACGCGACGAGATAGGCGGCCTTCTGCCTCGTTACGCCAAGTGCGCGAAGACCGTGCACGCCCACCGTGAGAATCGGCTGCGGCTGCATGCCACCGGCCACGGACGCATCGAGCCGTGTGAACAGCGTGGCCGCCGACTCGAGCGACACTTGTTGTTCGAAGATCACGCGAACGAGCGTGACAAATCCCTCGGGTCGTTCCCACAGCGGCGGTTCACCGTACTGCGCCACCAGCCGCGACAGCGAGACATCACGTGCGCAGAGTTCGCCTACCGCAGCACGTAGCGTCGCATTGGTGAGTCGGACCTGCCCACTCGTGCCAGTCACCGCGTCGACGTGCTCGACGGCGTGGCGGACGATGCACGTGGCACCCGCCCCTTCACCGCGTTAGCTCGCGCGCCGTACGTGATCCGACCCTGCGCATCGATCGGCAGACACTCGCGCAACCGATTCTGCAGTCGTGCGATCGCTTCGTGCGACATCGTGGCAAGCGTCCGACCAACAACGTCCCAGCCGGCCACAGTGTGCCAGTATTCGTCGAACGACGAGAAGCAGCGTTGCACCGTGATCTCGTGCATCTCGACGTCGATCAACCCCGCGCCGCGCCACAGCTCGTGCATGACGTCGCGACGCGATGCCTCCGGACTGGGCGGCGCCGGCACGACCGCTCCCAGTTCACGCATTTCGCGTTGCAGCACGTGGTACGGGAATCCGCCGCCATGCATGTCCCATGCATACGCCGCCACGAGGCCGCCAGGACCAACCACGCGCGCCATCTCCGCAACACTCTGCGCCGGATCGGGTACGAAGAAGATCACCAGCGGCATCACCGCGGCATCGAACATGTCATCGCCATACGGCAGGGCCATCGCATTTCCTGCTCGCATTGCGGCATCGCGCAACGCCGCACGCGTGCGCGCGTAATCCAGCTGCGCCGAAGAGGGATCGACGCCGTGCAGCGCGGCTGGCGCACCGAGCCTCGCGAGCAACTCCGTGAACGCCCCATTTCCGCAGCCCACATCGAGCCAACGCAGTCCCGGTGACGGTGCAAGCCAATGCAGAAACTCGGCACCGGCGAGCTGACTCCACACACCCATGTAGCGCTCGTACGACGCGCCATTGTCGAAACGAATCCGGTCGGTCACGGTGACGGGCGCGTAGAGAGCGTCATCAGTGCGTCGCTGGAAGGAACAACGCCGCGTGCCCCCACGCCGCCCCCGACGCACCGTGCGGCCACGTGGTCTGCTTCAGACTGATGTAGCCGGCCTGGCCGTCGCCCCGGAACGCAGGATCGAAGCGCAGCGCGCCCGTCTGCTCATCGAAACGCAGCATGAAGTATCCGTCTTCCCCGCCAAGCTCGGCGCCAAGTATCAGGCGGTTGGAGTTGGGATCGCGCGCGAGCCAATGCGGATTGAACGTGTCCGGCGTGGTGAGACGAAACACTTCGCGTGGATTCGACGGATCCGCGATATCCAGCACGACCACGCTGTGCAGCTTGCCCACCGGATTGATCCAATAGTGCCCGAACACCACGGGGATTCCGCAGGCGCCGCGGATGTCGCCCTTCTTCGCGTCGGCTGGTGGCGTGGCCAAGGCAAAAAACGTTTCGAGTCGCGGCGCACTGCTGTCGATCTCGCTGAGTCGATAGAACGTACAACCGTAGCTGTTCAGGAATACCGACCGATCCTCGAGCACACGTGGTCCGAAACCCGCGCGCTCCGAGCCTGGCACCAATTCGCCGTCCGGTCCGCGGCCGGCCGGTAGCGCCATCGTGCTCAGCAGCGTGAAATCCGAATAGCGGTAGATCTGCACCACGTCGGCCCAGCTGCTCTCCATCATCGGCGCGCTCGTGACCACGAGCCGATCGAGCTTGGGCAACAACGCAAACGCGTACGGACGCACCGGCTTGCCGTCCGCGTCACCAGCGATGGCCGTGCGCAAGAGCGTCCCATCGGCACGATACTCCGCAATACCACCGTGATTGCCCGGCGTCACGGTTTCCGTCGTGTCGAGGCTCTTGCCTTCACTGCGCAGGAAGCCGACCAGTCGCGTGCCGGAGGGCGTGCGCGTGTAGTCATGCGGGAAGCGCAGGGGCTTCGGCGGCATGAACGTCTTTACCACGCCCAGCGCGCTCGGATTCGAGACATCCAGCAGCATCGTCGCCTCATGGTGATGCGCATTGAGGAACAGCAACTCGCCGGCGGGCGGCAGCGTGTACTCCATGTGATGCGGCATCGAGGCGTTCATGCCGGTAGGCAGCGTCGAAATCGCCGTGCCCACGGTGGGACTTCCCTCACGCACGTCGATGACCGCCAGAAAGTCACTCTCGGTTTCATCGGCATCGGCAGCCGAGACCAGCAGGTATGGTGACGGCGCTCGCACTACCCCTTCCGTTGCCGCTGGAGTATCCCGAGACGGTGAAGCACAGGCCGCGACGAGGCAGGCCGCGATCACGCACATGGCAAACTTGGCAACGTCGGCAAGCACCCGCTGCACGAACGGGCCTTTGGCCAGTGAATACGCAATCTTGTCCCAGTCCACGCTCTCTGCCACGCGATACTTCTCCGCCGCGTAGGCCGCGCTCAGCGCGGTATCGGCCCGCAAGGCGTCGCGAAACGCCAGCAGCGCGTGCCACGCCGCGGCCGGCAACACGTACAGATGCACGTGCACCACGCTCGCGCCATTTTCGTTGCGCACGTAATAGCGCCGACGTGGATCGTCGCCGTACGGACCCCGAAACTCGTACCCCAGCGACTGCATCGGGGCGATGCACGCATCGGCGTTGGCGTCGTTCTCTACCGCGATCGCGATGTCGAGTACCGGCTTGCCGGGCAAGCCAGGCACGGCGGTGCTGCCCATATGCTCAATGGCCTGCACGGCAGCACCCAGCGCCGGGCGCAGGCGAGCCACCTCGTCGGTGAACCGCGTGGGCCATGCGCTGTCGTAGGGGAGGAGGCGGAGAGTTCGCGTGATGGGCGGAGTGGCCACAGCGCTCAGCGGACAGGGTTCAGTACTCTGACGTCAGATGGCGTATAGTGTTCGGAATTCAGCAACGATAGTGCTCAGTACCGAGCTATTCGGTGGTGCCGCGCTCTAGTAAGGCGGCGTTTACCAACGGCCGAAGTGACACAGGGGTTGTCGGCCTGCGCAGGCCTCGAGAATCGCCAGCTCCCGGAAACCCGCTCGAAACTGTGCACCATAGTTGCTGGCGTCTGAACACTATACCCAGTCTCAGTGGCGTCCCAACGTTTTTCAGAGGAGAACGAGCTGAATGGGCTCGAAATCCGGGTCTGAATGGTGAGGCGGTGGCGTAAGGAGTTGCAGGATCGGAGCTTGCTCGAACAGGGGCACACTCAGGATCTGTAGCATTTC
>JBBQXC010000008.1:0-52195 GCA_038210005.1 Gemmatimonadales bacterium | reverse complement strand
CAGCCGAGATGCCCCTCTTGTGGGCACTCCGTGACGAACTCGATCTCAAAGGCACCAAGTTCGGGTGCGGTATCGCCCGCTGTGGCGCCTGCACCGTCCATGTGAACGGTGTCGCCACGCGCTCGTGTACCACGCCCGTATCCCGCGTGGCGAACGCCGACATCACCACCATCGAAGGGCTTTCGCCCGATGGGCTGCACGCCGTGCAGCAGGCGTGGGAAGAGCTCGACGTGCCGCAGTGCGGCTACTGTCAGGCCGGGCAGATGATGGCCGCTGCGTCGCTGTTGGCCAAAACGCCAAAGCCGACCGATAACGACATCGATACCGCCCTCAACACGAATCTCTGCCGCTGCGCCACGTACATCCGCATCCGAAAGGCGGTGCACCGCGCCGCCGAGATCAAGTCGGGCGCGACGCCAGCCGTGGGTGGATCGACTCCGTCGAAGAACGGCTCCCCTGACAACCGCTGAGGCCACGACGATGACGACCCAATCCGACAAGCCGGGCGTAAGCCGCCGCGACTTCCTGCGCGCCACCGCGCTCGTTGGCGGTGGCATGCTGCTGGTCAGCTACGCGGAACCCCTCGAGGCACTCGAACGTCTTGGCGTGCAGAACGGACTGCCGCCGATGGCGGATCCGATGCTCAGCGCCTTCGTACGCATTACCCCCGACGGCATCGTCACGATCACCGCCAAGAATCCCGAGATCGGCCAAGGCATCAAGACGATGCTCCCCATGCTGATCGCCGAGGAGCTCGACGTGGACTGGGCGAACGTGCGTGTGGAACAGGCCGACTTCGACCCCACCAGGTATCCGGCGCAGGTCGCCGGTGGCAGCACCGCGACGCCCACCAACTGGCTGCCGCAGCGGCGTGTCGGTGCTGCCGCACGGGCCATGCTGGTGTCGGCCGCCGCGACGCAGTGGAACGTGCCGGCGGCCGAACTGGAAACGGAAAAGGGCGTCGTGCATCACCGGGCGTCGAAGCGTTCGGCCACCTACGGCTCGCTGGCTAGCGCCGCCGTCGCGGTGACACCGCCCGATCTCGCCACCGTGCCGCTCAAGGATCCGAAAAACTTCACGATCATCGGCACGCGCAAGAAGACCGTTGGACTCCGTGACATCCTGATGGGCAAGCCGATGTTCGGCATTGATGTCACGGTGCCGAACATGCACTACGCCACGTTCGTGAAGAGCCCCGTGTTCGCCGCCAAGGTGGCGAGCGCCAACATCGACGCGATCAAGGCGATGCCTGGCGTCACGCACGCGTTTGTGGTCGACGGCACGACGAATCTGCAGGGCCTCATGCCCGGCGTGGCGATCATCGGCCGGAACTGGTGGATGGTGCAGCAGGCGCGCAAGAAGCTCGTGGTCGAATGGGCCGCACACCCCACCGCGCAGCAATCCAGCGCGTCGTTCGCGGCCAAAGCCACCGAGTTCTTCGCGAGTCCACCGCAGCGCACGATTCGCCACGACGGCGATTTCGACGCCGCGATCAAGGGTGCGGCCAAGGTTGTGAAGGGCGAATACCGCTATCCGTTCATCGCCCACGCGCCGCTGGAGCCGCAGAACTGCACGGCGCACGTGACCGCCGACACGTGCGAGCTGTGGTCCACCACGCAGACGCCACAGGGTGGACGAGCGCTCGTGGCCACGACGCTCGGCCTCAAGGAAGATCAGGTCACGATTCACATGGTGCGCGCCGGCGGCGGCTTCGGTCGTCGCTTGTACAACGACCCGCTGGTGGAAGCGGCGTGGATCGCGCGCGAGGCCAAAGTGCCGGTCAAGCTCCTGTGGACGCGCGAAGAGGACATGCAGCACGACATGTTCCGGCCGGGCGGATACCACTCGTTCACCGGTGGACTCGATGCCAGCGGCAAGCTGATCGCGTTCCGCAATCACTTCGCCACCTTCGGCGAGGGGGAGCGCTTCGCGCCGAGTGCCGATATCGGCCCTACGGAGTATCCGGCGCGCTTCGTGCCGAATCTCAAGATGGATGTGTCGGTGATGCCGCTTGGCGTGCCCACCGGTGCACTGCGCGCGCCGCGCTCGAATGCGCTGTCGTTCGCGTTCCAGGGGTTCATCGACGAGTGCGCGGTGGCGGCGGGCAAGGATCCGTTGCAGTTCCGCATCGACACGCTCAAGGCGGAGATCGCGCCTTCCACGCCACTCACGCCCCAGCAGCAGGCCGGACAGATGGATGCGCAGCGCGTGATCGGCATTCTCGAGAAGGCGCGCGAGGTGTCGGGCTGGGGCAAGACCGCGTTACCGAAGGGAACCGGCATGGGATGTGCCTTCTACTTCAGCCATCGCGGCTACTTCGCGCAGGTGGTGCAAGTCACCGTCAGCAAGGCCGGTGACGTGAAGGTCGAAAAGGTGTGGGCGGTGGGGGACGTCGGCAGCGAGATCATCAACCCCAACCACGCGGATCAGCAGGTGCAGGGGGCGGCGATGGATGGTATCAGTCAGGCGTTCGGCCAAGAAATCACCTTCACTGGTGGCAAGGCGGACCAGGCCAACTTCAACAACTATCCGCTGCTGCGCATTCGGCAGGCGCCTCCCATCGAAGTGCATTACCTGAAGACGAACTTCGCGCCGACCGGCATCGGCGAACCGGCCCTGCCGCCGGTCGTACCGGCGATGATCAACGCGATCTATGCGGCCACCGGTAAGCGCGTGCGTCAGATTCCGCTGTCGAAGGTCGATCTCAAATGGTCCTGATGGTTTCCTGTTCCCCACCGATTCGATGACGGTTCATTCGATCACCACGTCCCCGTTCGCCGACCAGCGACCGGGGACGTCCGGTTTACGGAAGCGCACGACGGTCTTCCAGCAGCAACACTATCTCGAGAACTTCGTGCAGGCGCTGTTCGATGTGGCGGCACTCCCACCCGACAGCACGCTGGTGGTCGGTGGCGACGGACGGTATCACAACCGCGAAGCGACCGAAACGATCATCCGCATGGCGGCCGGTAACGGCATCACGCATGTGATCGTGGGGCGCGCGGGGCTGCTCTCCACGCCAGCGGCCTCGCACCTCATTCGCTCGGGCGCGCAGGGCGGCATCATATTGTCGGCCAGTCACAATCCGGGCGGACCTGACGGAGATTTCGGCATCAAGTACAACACCGGAAACGGTGGGCCGGCTCCGGAATCGTTCACGAACGACGTGGCCGATCGCGCGCGCGGCATGCGACAGTACAAGATCGCCGATCTGCAGCATTTCAATCTCGACGACCTCGGCACGCATCAGATCGGCCCCTTACGACTCGACGTGGTCGATCCCGTCGCGGCGTACGCAGCGCTGATGGAATCGCTGTTCGACTTCGACGCGATCAGTGGCTTGTTCGCGAGCGGGTTCCGCATGCGGTTCGATGCCATGCACGCGATCACGGGTCCGTACGCCATCGAAATTCTCGAGCGTCGGCTCGGGGCGCTGTCTGGTTCGGTCATCAATCGCGTGCCGCTCCCCGATTTCGGCGGCGGACACCCCGATCCGAATCTCACGTACGCGCACGACCTGGTCGAAGAACTGTTCGGTCACGACGCGCCCGACTTCGGTGCGGCGTCCGACGGCGACGGCGATCGCAACATGATCCTGGGACAGCGCTTCTTCGTGACGCCGTCGGATTCGCTCGCCGTGCTGGCGGCGAACGCCACGCTGGTGCCGGGGTACGCGCGCGGACTGAGCGGCGTGGCGCGCTCGATGCCGACCAGCGCGGCGGTCGATGCCGTGGCGGTATCGCTGGGCATTCCCTGCTACGAAACGCCGACGGGCTGGAAGTTCTTCGGCAATCTGCTCGACGCCGGCCGCATCACGCTCTGTGGCGAAGAAAGCTTCGGCACCGGCTCCGATCACGTGCGCGAGAAGGACGGACTTTGGGCCGTGCTGTTCTGGCTCAACATCGTAGCCGTGCGTGGCCAGACCGTGGAAGCGATCGTGCGCGAACACTGGGCGCAATTCGGGCGCAACTACTACACGCGCTACGATTACGAAGGCGTGCCCAGCGAAGCGGCCAATGGCGTGATGTCGCATCTGCGCTCGCAGTTCAGCACGTTGCCGGGCACGATGATCACATCACGTCGCGTGCGCAGCGCCGATGACTTCTCGTACACCGATCCGGTGGACGGCAGCGTCAGTACCGATCAGGGCATTCGCGTGCTCTTCGACGATGAAGCCCGCATCGTGTTCCGCCTGTCGGGTACGGGAACCGAAGGCGCAACCATTCGCCTCTACATCGAGTCGCGCGAAACGGATGCGTCGCGGCTCGGCATGGATACCGCAAACGCGTTGGCGGAGCTCGTCTCCGCCGCACTCGCGATGAGCGAGCTGGAAACGCGAACCGGAAGGACGGCACCAACGGTGATCACGTAACGTCTAGTGCGGCCGTGCGCGACCCACCACGAGGGTGACGTTGTCACTGCCACCGCGTGCGAGCACGAGGTCGAGCAGCTCATGACACAGCTGCTCGGCCGACGTCATCCGTCCGATGGCCGAGCCGATTTCTTCGTCGGTGACATGCTTGGTGAGGCCGTCCGAGCAGACCAGCACCACCGTGCCGCGCTTGCCTACATCGACCCGGGAAATCACCGGGAGCGCTTCCTCGGCGCCGATGGCGCTGGAGAGCACGTGATTGAGCGGCGAGTTCTGGGCCCGCTCCGGAGACAGCGCGCCACGATCGACCATTTCCTGCGCGATCGTCTGGTCACGCGTGACCTGTCGCAGCACGCCGTCATGATACGTGTAGCAGCGGCTGTCACCCACCTGCACCACGTACAGCCACGGCCAGACGACGATCGCCACCGACAGCGTGCTGGCCATGCGGCGTCCTTCGAACTGCGCCTCGGCCTGTGTGCGCACGCGATTGTGCGCCTCGATCGCGGCGTCGCGCAGCGCCTGCGTGAACTCGTGCTCGCTGGCCGAGCCGACCGTATGGTAGCAGCGCATCGCCGACGCGAAGTACTCCGTGACGGCGATCGTCGCGAGACGACTGGCTTCACTGCCGTCCACGCTTCCGCCCACGCCGTCGGCCACGAGCATGATCGTGGCGAGGCGCTCGCCGCGGAGCGTGATCTGGTCGATCGTGGGCAGGCTGGTCGAGCGCACAACCACCTGCGGGTGCACAGTGCAGAGCAGGAAATGATCCTGATTGCTGGTGCGTACCAACCCTTGATGCGTGATCCCGAAGAGATCGAGCTCATCGTCCTTCGGACGAGGGAGCCCGGCGATCTCAGATAGCGGTGACGTCATGCGTTGACTATCGCACTGCGAGGGAGTGGGCGGCAACCGCCAGACTCGGCCATCTTTGCGAACGTCGCAACCGCATGAGCAACAGCTGGAACACGGAGACCACGGACGGACGGCAACAACATCGACAAGATGAACAGCGCTTTTTCGCATATCCGTGCCGTTTCCGTCCGTCCGTGGTCTCCGTGTTCCAGCTGTTGCAGTTCGGGTGTGGGTGACGTTGGGGTGGCTTTGCGGTTCCGGATACCGGGTTTCGGGTTCTCTACGCGACGGCGGACGGGGAGCGGCGGCGCCACCAGGCGCGGAAGCGGCGGAGGGAGAGGGCGACACCGGTAAGCACCAGGACGGCGCTGCCGAGGGAGATCAGACCGGCGATCGTTTGCCCGAAGACGCCGAGCACTTCACCAGTATGGGCGAAGCGCAGGATCGAGCGCAGACGGCGCCCTGGGCTCTGCGTGGAGAAGGTCCGCAGTTCGGATAGCTGACCGTCGACGCTGATGACGGCGGTGGCGCGCTTGTGCGGCTCGCCGCCCATGCCGCGATCGAGCGAGAAAGACGCGTCCGCATTCGGCTTGGTGGGCAGCGTGAGCGAAACCGTGCGCCAATTGGGCATCGTGGCCTGCGCCACGACCAATCGTGGCTGCAGCGAGCCAGCAAGCGCACGGGGGCCGGTCGGGCGTGCGCCGGACGGCGCTGCTGACGCGATACGTGCCGGAGGCGCCTCACCGGCCACTCGGAACACGAGTGCGCTGGCCCATGGATAGGAAATCACGACCCCCGACGCCACCACGATCACCAGTGGGATCGCGCTCCAGAAACCGATCACGTTGTGCCAGTTGAAGTCGCGTGCCTTGCCCGCGAGCCCCCCGCGGAACCAAGCCACGTTGCGCACCGACGTCCACGTGAGGTTGCGCGGCCACCAGAGCCACATGCCGCTCAGCACGATCAGCAGGAACGCCAAATTCGCCGCGCCGGTCGCTGCGCGCCCCATGTCGCGCGTATCTCCCTTGGCCGCGAGCCAGCGGTGCCAGTCGGTCATCTGCCGAAAGAAGCCACGCATCGCGGCCGAACCCGTGCCGAGCACTTCGGCCGTGTAGGCGTTGGCAAAGACCCGCGCCTCGCGCCCGAACTGTACCTCCACGGGCGTGTTCGCCCCGTGGCGCCACACGATCGCGGTCGGCGAGGCCTGCTGGGTTTCCGCCACGCGGGCCAGCAGCGTGTCGGCCGGGAGTGCCGCCTGCCCCCCGACCGACGGCGCGCCGTTGAGCCCGCGCAAGTCGGCCCAGACGGTCATCTGCTTCTGATACGTCAGCAGGACGCCGGTGACGGCCATGATGAAGACGAGGGCGCCAGCGGCGAGACCGATAGCGAGGTGAGTCCAGAACAGAATTCGGCGAAGGGCGCGCACGGTTTTCTTGATTGAGAATGATTCTCATGAAGGAAAGCGAAGGTTAAGCACCATATTCCGACAAAGTCAATCGGGTATCCTGATCGCGTCTCGCGATGCCCCTTGCGGCCACGTCCCCGCACGCATGCGGTCAGATTGCAGAGAATGACCTCCCTGCTCACCCTCCGCGCCGGCCCGACCGCCCTTGCCCACCTTCGTGAGCATGGCGGCCTGCAGGCCGACCAGATCGACATCATGCCGGGGGCATCGGGAGGCGCCAAATGGATCGGCATCGGCGGACTCGATCGCTATCTGTTCGGCCACCTGCTGCAGCAACCGCGCGCTCATCCGCTGCACCTCATCGGCTCGTCGATCGGCAGCTGGCGCATGGCGTGTCTCGCGCAACGCGATCCGGTTTCCGCCCTCGCCCGCGGACACGAGGCGTACATCTACCACCAGCGCTACACGCCGAAGCCCGATGCACGTGAAGTGAGCGACGTGCTCACGCGCGCCCTCGACTCTCTACTCGGCGAACAGGGCGTCCATGAGATTCTCTCGCATCCGACATTTCGCGTGCACGTGATCACCGCCGAATCACGCGGTCTCGCGGCGAGTGACCGCAGGCCCGTGCTGGCGACCGCGATGGTGCTCGCCGCCGCCGCGAACGTGGTGACGAGACGATCGCTCGCCTGGCAGATGCGACGCACGATTTTTCACTCGGCCGACGATCACTCGCCGTTCGTGCATCTGCGTGATTTGCCGACCGTGCATCGCGCACTCACATCGGACAACCTGCGCGCCGCATTGCTTGCGTCGGGGTCGATTCCCCTGCTCATGGAAGGCGTGCGCATTCCCGGTGCGCCAGGGGTGCATTGGGACGGTGGCGTGACCGACTACCATCTGGATCTCGACTACGGCACGGGTCCCGGGCTCGTGCTGTACGCGCACTTCTACGATCACGTGGTGCCGGGCTGGTTCGACAAGTCGCTGCCGTGGCGCCGCGCCGGTGCCGCGAACTTCTCGCGCACACTCCTGATCGCGCCATCACCGGTGTTCCTCGCCTCGCTGCCCGGCGGCCGCATTCCCGACCGACGCGACTTCTTCGACTTCACGGAGGCCGTGCGCATACGCCGTTGGCAAACGATCCTCGACGCCAGCACGGCGCTCGGTGATGAGCTGCATGAGTTGATCGAGACCGGTCGGCTCGTCGATGCGGTCGTACCATGGGCGTGAGGCAGGCCTTCGCCCCTGCTCGGGCCGAGACGCACCGTGACCTGCTGACGCCGACGCTCGTCGTTCACAGCGCGGCGGACGCAATGCCGCTCGCCGAAGCGGCACGCCGGCGGGAAGCCCCCGACGCGTTCTTCGCTGCGGTGCACACCTTCCTCGCGGAGGGATCACCAGACACCTGACGCGACTCGATGAAGACCGCGGAAACGCTGCTCGCTTGTTGTGTGGTCGGCTTGGCCTGCTTCATTGGCGGGCAGAGTGTCGGCGTGCGCACCTCGTCCACGCGGAGTGAGGCCGCCGGCGCCATCGACGAGCACGGTCCCCAAAGCCCACGCGGCATCCGGATCGCGGTGGACAGCGGAACGATCGTGCCTCGCGCGTTGCTGCATGGCGAGGAAGTACTGGTGGCCTCCTCGTTGTTGGTACGCCCCGATCGTCCGTCCATCTCGGCCGACGAGATGCGTCGTCGCCTCGCGCCGGGCATCAGCGGCACCTACATGCACGCGCTGCTGCGCTCACGCGATTCGGCACTGACCCGCTGGCCCGATCGCACCACGCGGCCGCTGCGCGTTTTCGTTCGCGATGGCGAAGCGATCGAGGGGTGGACGCCCGACTATCTGCCGGTGGTGCGCGATGCGTTCGACACCTGGGTACAAGCGGGTATTCCCGTACGCTTCACGTTCGTGATCGATTCGGCGAGTGCCGATGTGCATGTGCGCTTCACGAGCACATTCGCCAACGGCATCAGCGGCAAGACGACCTGGAGCCGCGACGCGGCGTACTGGCTCGTATCGAGCGACATTCAGCTGGCCGTCTCACATCCGGGCGGCGGGTACGTCACGCCGCCACAGATGCGCGCGATCGCGTTGCACGAGGTCGGACACTTGCTCGGCCTCGATCACGCCGAGTCGTCCGACGACATCATGTCGGCCCGCGTACGGGTACGTGAGCTCAGCGAGACCGACCGCGCGACCGTGCGATTGCTGTATGCGGTTCCCGCCGGCAGTCTGAAATAGCGCCTCCCCCTGCGGCTCCGTCGGTTTCCATGGGTTCCATCGAATCTGTCAGCGGATGTCGCCAAGGGGTTGCCTGCAGCGACATCACCGAATCGGCGTTGCCTTCTGCGAACCGGATCGTGAAAAGAGGGTAGATTCGCTTGACGCACGCAGCAGTTCGCCTTAAATGCCAAGCGTAGGTGTGTTCGCCCACCTCTGTTTCTTCCTCCCCACGGCCGGTCACCTCTGGTGATACTGCTCGCCGCACTCGTAATCGCTGCTGCCGACATGACGGCCACCAGCGGGCTCCCCGAACGGGAACCGGCGGCGGTCGGTATGTCCTCGACCCGCCTGTCCACGATCGATCGCGTGGTCCAGCGTGGGGTCGATGCCGGCGGATATCCCGGCGCCTCGGTCGTCGTGGGACGGAAGGGCTATTCGGTGTTGTCGCGCGGCTTCGGCGCGCTCGATTGGACCGGACGGACCCGGGTCACGTCGCGGGAGAGCATCTACGATTTGGCCTCGCTCACGAAAGTGGTGGCGACGACCACGGCCATCATGGTGCTGTACGATGCGGGCAAGGTCGATATCGACGCCCCCGTGTCGCGGTACCTTCCCGACTTTTCCGGCGGGCTGCGTGATCAGGTGACGGTGCGGCATCTGCTCACGCACCGTGCTGGTCTCCCAGCCGGACGTGAACTTTGGCGTATCGCCAAGACCCCGGCCGAAGCGCGTGCGGCCGTGCTGGCGTCGCCGATCCAGTGCGCGCCCGGCAATTGCTACGAGTACTCCGACCTCGGCGCCGACCTACTGGGCTTCGTAGCGGAAGCCGCCAGCGGCCAGACGCTCGACGCTTTTCTCGAACGCAGCGTATTCGCCAAGCTGGGCATGACGGATACGCATTTCCGTCCGGAGGCCATGTCGTCGGCGCGCACGGCACCCACCGAGATTGCCCCGCCGCGCGGGTATCCGTTGCGCGGTGAGGTGCATGACGAGAACGCCTATGCCCTCGGGGGCGTAGCCGGCCATGCAGGGCTGTTCAGCACCGCCGAGGACTTGTCGGTGTTTGCCCAGATGCTGCTCGATGGCGGGGTGTACAACGGCGTGCGGGTGGTCTCCGATTCGGCCGTGGCGCTGTTCACGAAGCGGGCGGCCGGCCATCGCGCATTGGGGTGGGACACCTGCGCCGGTGGGGCAGGCTGCGGTCAGTACATGTCGGAGCGCGCGTTCGGCCACACCGGCTTTACCGGTACCTCGCTCTGGATCGATCCCGACCGGCAGATGTTCGTCATTCTGCTCACGAACCGGGTGCACGCCGCCCGCGCCCGTCGACCAAGCAAAGTGATCGCTGATGTGCGAAACGACCTCGCCGACGCGGCGGTGCTGGCAGTGATGGACGACCCCAGTGGGGTCATGGCAATGCCCGTGAGTTTCCGCGCCGATCGTGCACAGGACTGGAACCGTCCGCTCCGCTCGAGCCGAGCCAGCAGCGCCGCCTCACGCCGACGTGCTGCGGCCGCCAAGCGGACGGCCATCGCCAAGCGGACGGCAGCGAAGAAACCAACCGCGAAGTCGTCCACAAGCAAGTCGTCGGCCTCCAAGTCCGCCGCCAGCGCCACCAAGAAAAAGGCGCCGGTCAAGAAAGCCGTGGTAAAGAAAGTCGCCAAGAAGAAGCGTTGATTCCGCGTAGTGGCCAGGCTGCTCTCCACGACGAGTGCTACGCCGGACCGCGACGACGTGCACATTGAAACTGCTTTACGGCTCGTTCAAGACACGGACAAGTTCGACATCCTCCAGCGAAGCGTTTCCCTGCTTATGGAGACCGAGACTCCTTTCGCCCGTCGTATGCGTACTCGATGATCAACAATCGGACGTACGGGAGTGGAGCGATCCAACGCTTGAGCCTTTCTGCCGCGAGGTGTTGGTCGTCTGACCAGTCCATGTACAGCTCAACCCCGAGGAACGACTCCGGGTCGTAACGTGCCGTAAGGCCGAGAGCCAGCGCTCGATCAACGAATCCGGAAACCGTAGCGCTTGGCACGCTCTCGACCATATGAACTTCGATGTACAGCCTAACGCCGCGGCTCGACGATACGAGTAGTGGCTCGTTGGGCATTCGTGCTCGCAAACCTCTGCGTCCCATTGGCTAAAGGCAGGCAGAAACCGGGAGCCCCGAGCACTCCCGAGGGCCCGGGGACAAAATCGCCATCGGACTGGTTGCGAATTTCGCGCTGGCGGAACAGGGACTGGACTTATCGGTTATTGTTCTCTCATGGATCAGATCCAAGACCCGACGGCTGCTGCGGAGCCAGCCAGCACCGAGATCGCCGACGCGACCCCCCAAGATGCCACCGGTGGCGCGATCTCCGCCGATCAGGCGCGCCTGGTCCTGCGGCGCGTGAAGGATCCGGATCTCAACATCAATATCGTGGATCTCGGGTTGGTCTACGAAGTGCACGTGAACGGATCGAACGTGCAGGTCGACATCAGTCTCACGTCGCCGGGATGCCCATCGGGGCCGGAAATCATGGGCGAGGCGGAACAGCAGTTGCGCCTGATCCCCGGCATCGGTGACGTCACGATGAACCTGATCTGGTCGCCACCCTGGACGCCGGAGCGCATCGAGCCCCGGGTCCGTGCCTACATGGGCTTTTAGCCCAGCCAGACGGTCAAGACAGCGTAACCGGCGTCAGCGCCGCGCGTTCCGCTCGCTCGGCGCGCGCCAGGCGAAGCAGCAGCAGGGCCACGGGTGCCAGCATCACCGCGCCCGTCCAGAGCGCGAAATCGGCCACGTTTGCCACCATCGTGGTGTCGCCGCTAACGCGAATGGCCAAGAAGTCGGCGACGCCGTCGGGTCCGAAAAGCATGCTGAGCAGATTGCCCACAGCGCCGCCGGCGACGAGCGCCAGCGCCCGTGTGGCTCGCCGGTCCACGGCGGCCATCGCGTGCACCACTGACGCGATCAGGCCAACCGCGAGCATCGTGACCAGCACGTTGATGTGCCAGGTATACGGTCCGATATGGACGCCGCCTGCGCTCCCCGTGTTGAACACGACAAACAACGAGAAACGATCGCTGAATGGCACGACCCCGGTGGCGCCCAGTGTCTGGACCGCGACTTCCTTGGTCAGGAGATCGACGGCGGCGACCAAAGCCGTGATGCCGACAAATCGGGCACGAACCGTGTCGAACATGCCTTGGACGCGTGAGTCGCGGAGCGTATCGAATCGCATACTGTTGGCCGGCGAGAGGTTCGGGACAAACCCGAGTGGGTCCTGCCTCTTTCCTAGAGCACTCTGCGTGCCGCGCTCGTGTGACGACCTCGAGCGTTCTCTGGCGACCTCAGCAGCGCTCGCCGAGCGCAATAAGCCATTGCAGTAAAGCCACTTACACCGAGTGGAGTGCTATCGGGTGAGACCCCGATGGGCTCGTGCGCTTCTGTCGGGCTGTTGCGTACAGAGGACACTTTGTGCGCATCCGATACGATAGTAGCAACCGCGCCACACTGCGGCGCGACGGGCTGAGCGAGCCTACTCGGCCTTGTACGGCGAGTCGGACACCGTGGCGAACGGGGCCAACGCCTTCACGAAGCCGGGGCCGAGGACTTCGGCTTGCCACTTCCGGAGTTCGGGGAGCTCCTGCAGATCATCCACATGACGTGGACGACGGCGCGCTACCGCTTCCATGCGATCGCGCGAGCATAGCACACCAGGATCGAGATCGAGATCGGTGGCGACGGCGTCACGGACCGCCTTGAGCCTCGCGACGCGATCATCGAAGTCCGCTTCACGATCCCAGCGCGCCGCTTTGGCAAAGCGAGGCAGATCGGCTTCGGCGACATCGTTGCCACGCGCGATGGCCTGCAGCGCTTCCTGTGCACGGGCGTCGTTCATGCCGCGCGGGAAGCCCTTTACGGCGAACAGCGCGTCACGCGACGTCGGTGCGAGGCGCGAGAGATCGAGCAGCGTTTCGTTGCCGGCCACTCGAAACGTGGCGCGATCGAGTTCGGCGGCGATGGAATCACGCCACTTCACCAAATCCCGAAGACGCGCGAGTTCACGACGCGTGAGATCACGCGCGCCTTTCATACGCAGAAAGCTGTTTTCGGCCTGATCGGGATCCCACCGCGTGGTTTCCGCGCGCACGAATTCCTCCTGCGCCCAGTGCCAACGACCCTTCGCGACCAGCTGCTGATGCAGGTGGTCGCGAAGTCCGAGCAGGTGGCGTGTGTCTTGCGCTGCGTAGTCGAGCATGTCCGCCGTGAGCGGACGCATGCTCCAGTCGGCGCGCTGATGCTTCTTGTCGAGCTTCAGGCCGAAATACTGCTCCAGCAACGCCGCGAGACCGAATGCCCGAATTCCCAGCAGCTGCGCGGCCACGCGGGTGTCGAACAGATTCCTCACCTGCCAGCCATAATCCTGATATAGCAAACGCAGATCGTAGTCGGCGTCGTGCAACACGATCTCAACCTTCGGATCCTCGATCAGGGCACCCAATCGGCCGGGCTTGCCGATCGGCAGCGGATCAATCACGGCTTCATGACGATCGGTCGACAGCTGCAGCAGATAGATGCGATCGACGAAGCGGTGAAAACTCGCGCCCTCCGTATCGAGCGCGAGGGCACGAACCGGCGAGAGATTCGCGAGGAACTGATCGACGGCGTCGACCGTATCGAGGTAGAGCGGAGCGGATGCTGACATGGCTGCCCGAAAGGTACATCGGTCCACTTCACAGAGGGGCAAATTTGCCGAAGGAATCCGACGGGAACCTACGGCACCGCGTGGGCGCGTCCTTCGCAGTAGTTTCGTCGATATGACCACTGTCGATCAGGATCTCCTCCCCGAGCCGCTGCCCCCCGAGCGGCGAGGCTGGCGTACGGCCGATCTCGCCCGGGCGTCCATCGTGGCCCTTGCGGTATGGTTCGGGCTTCAGCTGCTCTGGTCCGTGAGCTCGCTGTTCTTCCTCGTGTTTCTGGCCACGCTCTTCGGCCTCGCCGTCGGCAGTGGGGTGGACTACCTCGAGCGCTTCAAGATCCGCCGCGGTATCGCGTCGGCGCTGATCGTGCTGGGCACACTGGGGACCATCGGGGGCGTGCTGGCCTTGACGGCGCCCACGCTCATCGAGCAGGGCAAACAGCTTCAAACCGAATTTCCGGAGGCGATTCACAAGCTCCAGACGTGGATCGACTCCAAGCGGACCGGGTTGGTGGGTACGCTGATCAAGTCGGCGGCGACTCCGCCTGCGGGTGCTGGCGGTTCGGCCGTCGCGGTCCCGGTGCCTGTCGGGGCGCCAGCGAGCAGTGCGCAAAGGCCGACCGCAGCGCAGGCCATGCGCCAGGTGGCCGACTCGATCGCGGCGTCGCCGAGCGAGGCGATCAAAAAGCGCATTACCGAGGGGATGGGTGGAGCGTCGCGCTACCTGTTTTCGTTCGTATCGAATACGTTGGCTGTCGCGACCGCCTTCGTGCTGCTGGTATTCCTCGCGATGTACATCGGCGCGGAGCCCGAGGTGTATCGCGGCTGGCTGCTGTCGGTGGTTCCTGCGACATCGCGGGCGCAGGTCCGACTGGTGCTGGCGGAAATCTCGAAAGTGCTGCGTAAATGGCTCGTCACGCAAATGATCGCGATGGTGGTGATCGGTGTGGTGAGCATGATCGTGCTGCTGATCCTCGGGGTGAAGGCGCCGTTCGCGCTGGCCTTCATTGCCGGGTTGTTCGAGTTCATCCCCACGGTGGGCCCGGTGCTGAGCGCGGTGCCGGCGATCCTGATGGCCTTCGTGGACTCGCCCGAAAAGGCGCTCGCCGTGTTGATCGCGTATTGGGGGATTCAGTTCGTCGAGAACAACCTGCTGATTCCGTATCTCATGCGCGGGGAGATGGACTTACCTCCGGCCATCACGCTGGTGGCGCAATCGCTGATGACACTGGTGTTCGGCTTTATCGGGCTGATGGTCGCGGTCCCGCTCACGGCGACGGTGCTGGTGCCGCTGCGCATGATGGCCGAACGCGAGAACGCCCGCGAGAAGGCGATGAGACGGCAGGGCAAGCTGACTGACATGGCGCACGCTGACGTCGATCCGGACACCGTGATGGAAGTGGCGGACAGCGGTCCGGTACCGAGGGCACCATGATCGCTCAACTCTCAGGGTATCAAGTCGGCTTCGACGATAGCGGCGAGGGGTTGCCCGTCGTCTTCCTGCACGGCTTTCCGCACGATCGGACCTTGTGGACGGCGCAGCGCATGTCGCTGGCGCCCCACATGCGCTGCATCGTGCCGGATCTGCGCGGGTTCGGGCACTCGAGCACGCACGGCCCGTTTTCGATGGACCAGTACGCCGACGATGTCGTTGCGTTGCTGGACTGGCTGGGCATCGAGGCGGCTGTGGTCTGCGGCCTGTCCATGGGCGGGTACGTCGCGATGGCGATGTGGCGGCGGCACCCGGAGCGCATTCGCGCCCTCATTTTTTCGGATACCAAGGCGGGGGCCGACGACGAGGAGACCCGGGCGCGTCGGGACGACCTGATCGCGATGGTGAAGCGCGACGGCTCGCGGGCGATCGCCGACGCGCAGCTGCAGGGGATGCTGGGGAAGGAATCACGGGCGCGGCGTCCCGACGTGGTCAACACGATCCGGGTGATGATGGCGCGGCAGTCGGTGGCCGGCATCACGGGGGCGCTTCAGGCCCTCCGGGACCGCCCGGACTCACGGGAAACGCTCAGGACGATTACCGTTCCCACACTCGTAGTGGTGGGGGAAGACGACGTGTTGACGCCGATCACGGAGGCGCGCGCCATCGCCGAAGCCCTTCCTGCTGCGGCGCGCGTCCGCATGGAGATCATCGCGGGGGCGGGTCACCTGCCCTGCGTCGAGCGCCCTGCGGCGACGACGCATGCACTCTCCGATTTCCTCGCGACGCTCGCCGATTCGGTCTGACCGACTCGACGACGGCGCCTTTCATATCGCTCTTTTCCGCCGTCGATGACTGCCTCTGTTTCCGAAGCCGAACGTTCTCCTGCCGCCCGCATCGGGCAGGTGCTGTTCAAGAACCGCGGCTGGCTTCCGGTGCCGTTTCTGGCTGTGCCGCTGCTCGTGCCGGGCGTGCAGTCGCCGCAGACCTGGATTGCCGGCCTCCTGCTGGTGCTGCTGGGTGAGATGGTGCGGACCGCAGGCGTCGCCGCGGCCGGCACGGTGACACGTCGTCGCTCGCGCGACGTGCAGCGCCTCGTGACGTACGGCGCGTTCGCGTGGTGCCGCAATCCGCTGTACGTGGGCAATTTCCTGGCGTGGATCGGCTTTACGGTGGTGTCGGGCGTGAACTGGTTCATTCCCGTGGCCATCGTGATCTTCGCGATCGAGTACACGTTGATCGTGCGCTATGAAGAAGGCGTGCTGGAATCGATCTTCGGCCAGGAGTACCTGGATTACAAGGCACGTACGCCGCGCTGGTTCGGTCGTCCCCCCAGTGGCAGCACCGAAGGGCAGCACGATTGGGCCGAGGCGATCTGGAGCGAGCGCTCCACCGTGCTGCAGTACGTGGTGTTGTGCGGCCTGTTCTGGCTCAAGAACCGCGGCTGGGCGTTCTAGTTCGCTCGACAGCACGCACGAAAGCGGGCCGCGACATGATGTCACGGCCCGCTTTGCATACCACACGAACTCGCCTCAGCGCGTGGGGCGTCCCGGCGGATTCGGTGCGAGGAAGACGTCCTTGTTCTTGCCGATGAAGCTCTTCAGCTGCACGGGCACGTCTTCTTCGGGGAAGATCGCGGTGACGGGGCACTCCGGCTCACACGCGCCGCAGTCGATGCACTCGTCGGGGTGGATATAGAGCTGGTCCTCTCCCTCGTAGATGCAATCCACGGGGCAGACGTCCACGCACGACTTGTCCTTGACGGAAATGCAGGCTTCAGTAATGACGTAGGGCATGAGCGAAGTCTCGGGTCCGACGCAACCAGGAATGGCAGCGATTGAGAAGGGAAGATACTCGACCGTACACGCGCGACAAGCGCAGCGGCAGCGGGAACTTATCCGCGCCAGGGCGGCAATTCACCGCGCTTGAGGTCGGGGTTCTCGCGATAGAGCGTAAATGTGCGGCCGATCACCTGAATGACCTCGGCGCGCGCGCGTTCGGCGGCGTCGCGGGCGGCGTCCTTCGCCGTGAGGTCGCCGGCCTTGGCCACCTGCAGCTTCACCAGTTCATGCGTGCGCAGCACGTCATTGAGACTGGCGAGCAGCGACGGCGTGAGTCCGGCGTGACCGATGTGCACCTGCACGCTCAGGTGGTGTGCTTCCGCGCGCAACGCCGCACGGTCCTTGCCCTTCATGCTCATGAATCCCTCGGGCGCCGGCGAGCCGGCGTCATGGACGCAGGGCATCGAGCGCAAAGAACGAAAACGGGTTGATGGCAGGACCGTCCCACCACGCACGCCCCACGGCCCGCTTCATCACCTGAAAATGGAGATGCGGCGTATCCGGTGGTGCATTGCCCGTGGTTCCAACGTAGCCGATCACCGACCCCTTGGCGACTCGGTCACCCACCGCTAGCCCGTTTCGGTAGCGCTCGAGGTGGGCGTAGTAGTACACGAATCGCTGGTCCGGATCGTACGCGTAGATCACGATGCCGCCCACGGGCCCGGAGAACAGGCGGCCGATGATGAGGTCATCGGAGGCCACGACGGCGGTGTAGCGAGGGGCCAGGATGTCGAGCGCCCCGTGAATGCCGGACCCGCGCTTGGCCGTGTAGTTGTCGCGGAGCGCGCCGCGCGGGATCCCTTCCACCGGCACCATGAGCTGCCGCTCCCAGAGGGCATCGAGGTCGTCGGCGCCGACCCGCGCATCGAGCGGGCCCACGTGCGCCGGCGTCGGGCCGATCGGCCCGGTGCCGGCCGATCCGGGTAACGCGGCCGGTGGTCGCACCGACGGTGCGGGATCCACCACGGGCCGGAGGGCGCGGGAAGACGAGCAAGCGGCCAACACCGACAGCAGGGCGGCAGCGGTCGCCGCCCGCGCCGGCGAGCCCCACGCACTCACCCCTTGACCACTTCCGGGCGGAAGAACGGCTCGAGGTAGCGCAGCAGGTCGTCCACGGAGCGCACCTTCACCTTCAGTTCGTCGAGCTCGTTGGCGCGCGGCAGCCGTACACCGGCGCGATCGGCGATCACCAGCACCGCGTCTTCGAGATCGAGATCGACGAGGCCGTACTCGCGCTCGAGATTATCGTTCGGATTCACGATGTAGTGCGGCGCCACCGCGCCGTGCCGCTCGGCGAGGTACGCATACACCTGCGACAGCAGCAACTCCGGATAGCGTCCGCGAAAGGCATCACGAAAGCGCGATAACCCGTCGCGTTCGATGGACGCCTGATTGATACGCTGGGCGCGAATCAGCGCGATCAGCCCGATGATCAGTACCACGACGGCAACGATGACGGTCAGACGCACGACGTTCGATGCCTCCGGTAGGAATCGCGTAGAGGAAGGGGCTGCTCACAATCGCGCAACGCCGATATGCTACTCGTTTACGGCCGCCGGCGCGATGCCGCTGACCAAACTTCGCGGATTTCGAGCATTGGCGTGCTCCGTCGCGTCCGAACTGGAACGCCGCTACTGAAATTGTTGAGCTCGCCTGAAATGGTCAATAGCTGGCAATTCGTCAACAGATTCGTTGACGTAATGGTCAAAGCCGAGTTATACTATCCCTCATGCAGGATGTGATCGGAGCCTTGGGGGGATTTCGAGGGGTGCGGGCCGAATTGCTGGTGGCGCTGAAGAAAGCGCAGCCGCTCACGGCGCACGAGCTCGGCGAGCAGTTCGGCCTCACGGCCAACGGGCTCCGTCGCTACCTCAAGGCCCTCGAAGAGGATGGCTTGGTGCGCTATGAGCGCGCAGTGCACGGCGTCGGTGCGCCGGTGTTCGCCTATTCGCTCACGCCGGCCGGAGAAGCCCTCTTTCCCCGCAGCTACGTATCCGTCTTGGCCACCGCGCTCGATGCGCTGCGTGCCGAACAGGGCACGGCGGCCGTGGCCGGTGTGCTGGAGTCGGAGTGGAACCGGCTGGCCGACGAGGCTGGACCAGTGCTGGCGGCGTTGCCGCTCGCAGAGCGTATGCCGTTGGTGGCCGAGTTGTTGACGGCCAAGGGTTACATGGCGGAAGCGGTGCAGGTCGACCGCGCCGACGGGGAACCCGCAGTGAGCACGCTGCGCATTCATAACTGCGCGGTGCGTGAAATCGCCGAGCGATTCCCGGAAGCGTGTGCGGCGGAAGCAAAGTTCGTGGAGCGGCTGCTTGGTGTTCCGCTGGTGCGCGGCGCGCATCGGAAGGACGGCTGTGGCCGATGTGAATACGACGTGTTGAGCCACCCTTTGGCTGAGAAACAGGAGCAGGCATGAGTTCGACCATCGAGGCGCTCGTCAATCGCGAGTACCAGTACGGTTTCACGACGGATTTCGAGGCGGACACGCTGCCGCCCGGTCTGTCCGAAGAGACGGTCCGTTTTATTTCGGCGAAGAAGGGCGAGCCCGCGTGGCTGCTCGACTGGCGCCTCAAAGCGTTCCGCCGCTGGCTCACGATGACCGAGCCGCACTGGGGCAACGTGCAGTATCCGCCCATCGACTATCAGGCCTCGAGCTATTACTCCGCGCCGAAGTCGGTGAAGCCACTCGCGTCACTCGACGAAGTCGATCCGCAGCTGCTCGAGATGTACAGCAAGCTCGGCATCTCGCTGAGCGAGCAGAAGCGTATGAACGGCGTCGCGGTCGATGCTGTCATCGACTCGGTGTCGGTCGGCACCACGTACAAGGAAGAGCTGAGCAAGCACGGCATCCTCTTCATGTCGTTCAGCGAAGCGGTGCGCGAGCATCCGGAGCTGGTCCAGAAGTACCTCGGCTCGGTCGTGCCCTACAGCGACAACTTCTTCGCGGCGCTGAACAGCGCGGTGTTTTCCGACGGGTCGTTCTGCTACA
Source organism: Gemmatimonadales bacterium (assembly GCA_038210005.1). Taxonomy (GTDB): domain Bacteria; phylum Gemmatimonadota; class Gemmatimonadetes; order Gemmatimonadales; family Gemmatimonadaceae; genus Gemmatimonas. Next base: position 32,382 of record JBBQXC010000008.1, on the reverse strand, counting down.
TCCCCAAGGGTGTGCGGTGTCCGATGGACCTGAGCACGTACTTCCGCATCAACGCAGCGGATACGGGCCAGTTCGAGCGCACGCTGATCATCGCCGATGAAGGCTCGTACGTGAGCTACCTGGAAGGCTGCACCGCGCCCAAGCGCGACACCAACCAGCTGCACGCGGCCATCGTGGAGATCATCGCGCTCGACGGTGCGACGGTGAAGTACAGCACCGTGCAGAACTGGTACGCCGGCGACGAGAACGGGCTGGGCGGCATCTACAACTTCGTCACCAAGCGCGCGAAGGCGATGACGAATGCGAAGGTGTCGTGGACGCAGGTGGAAACCGGTTCCGCGATCACGTGGAAGTACCCGAGCGTGATCCTGCAGGGTGACAACAGTGTCGGCGAGTTCTACTCGGTGGCGGTGGCCAGCAAGATGCAGCAGGCCGACACGGGTACGAAGATGATCCACATCGGGCGTAACACGAAGTCCACCATCGTGTCGAAGGGTATCTCCGCGATGAAGGGACAGAACAGCTACCGCGGCAAGGTGCAGATTTTGCCGAAGGCCGAGGGCGCACGCAACTACACGCAGTGCGACTCGATGCTGGTGGGCAATGCCTGTGGCGCACACACGTTCCCGTACGTCGAAGTGGGGAACAACAGCGCGATCCTCGAGCACGAAGCGAGCACGAGCAAGATCGGCGAGGACCAGATTTTCTACCTCAAGGCGCGCGGCCTCGACGCCGAACAGGCGGTCTCGATGATCGTGAGCGGTTTCTGCAAGGAAGTCTTCAAGGAGCTGCCGATGGAGTTCGCGCTCGAAGCGCAGCAGCTACTCGGCATCACGCTCGAGGGGAGCGTCGGATAGCACCTGCGAAGTAAGGGGGTCGGGAGTACGGAGTACGGCGTACTCCTCACTCCGTACCTCGTACTCCGTGCCTCGTACTCCGTTTTCCGTCCTTCGTACTCCCAACTCCGTACTCCCTTACTCGTTTTCATATGCTTCAGATTACAGATCTCCACGCCGCCATCGACGGCACGCCGATTCTCAAGGGCATCACGCTCACCGTGAACGCCGGCGAAGTGCATGCCGTCATGGGCCCCAACGGCTCGGGCAAGAGCACGCTGGCACAGGTACTGGCCGGCCATCCGGCGTATGAAGTGACAGGTGGATCCGTGACGTACAACGGCGTCGACCTGCTGGAGATGGCGCCGGAAGTGCGCGCACAGAACGGCGTGTTCCTGGCCTTCCAGTATCCCATCGAGATTCCGGGCGTGACGAACGCGTATTTCCTGCGTGCCGCGTACAACGAGATCCGCAAGGCGAAGGGACTCGAGGAAGTCGACCCCATGGAGTTCCTCGACGTGGTCGAAGAGAAGCTCAAGCTCGTCGACATGGATGTGAGCATGATGAGCCGCTCGGTGAACGTGGGCTTCTCGGGTGGCGAGAAGAAGCGCAACGAGATCCTGCAGATGGCCGTGCTGCAGCCGATGCTCTCCATTCTCGACGAAACCGACTCCGGCCTCGACATCGATGCGTTGCGCATCGTGGCGAACGGCGTGAACGCGCTCAAGCGCCCGGACAACGCGGCGATCGTGGTCACGCACTATCAGCGCCTGCTCAACTACATCGTTCCCGATTACGTGCACGTGCTGGCTGGTGGCCGCATCGTGAAGTCGGGCGACAAGTCGCTCGCGCTGGAGCTCGAAGCCCGCGGATACGACTGGGTGTTGGAGGCGGCGTGAGTACTTCCGTGAGCACCACGGTGACCTTCCAGGAGCAGGCCAGCGCGTTCGCCGCCTCGGCGGCCGACCACGCCCCTGCCCCACTCACCGCGTTGCGCGCCGCCGGCGCCGAGGCGTTCGCGCGCCTGGGCTTCCCGACCACGCGTAACGAAGACTGGCATTATACGAGCGTCTCGGCGATTGCCACCACGCCGTTCGTGGCGGCGCTGGAGCGCGCCGTCGGTACGCTCGACGCGGCAGCGCTCGAGCCGTACACCTTCGGTGGCACGTGGCCACTGGTGGTGTTTCTCAACGGCCGCTACGCGCCGACGTTGTCGTCGATCAGCACGCTGCCCGACGGCGTTCGTGTGATGGATCTCGCCACGGCAGCGGTGCAGGAGCCGGAGCTGCTGGCGCGCTACCTGGGCGTCTCGGCTCCGGCCGACCGCGATGGGTTCACGGCACTCAACGCCGCGTTCGCCGGCGAGGGTACGCTGATCCATGTGGCAAAGGAAATGGTGATCGACGTGCCGGTGCACATCCTGCACGTGACCGACGCCAACGGCGCCGGCGTGATGAGCCACCCGCGTCATCTGCTGATTGCCGAGCGGCATGCGAAGGCGTCGGTGGTCGAGAGCTATGTGTCGCTGGCCGACGTGTCGTACTTCACGAACGCCGTGGTCGAGGTGTCGGTGGACAACGGCGCCACGCTGCAGCTGCTGCGTATCCAACGGGAGTCCCCCACGGCGTTTCACGTGGGTACCGTGGAAGCGCGTCAGGGTCGCGACAGTCACTTCATGGCGTTCACCTTCCAGACCGGTGCGGTGCTGTCGCGCAGCAACGTGTTCACGGTTTTGGCGGGTGAAGGCTGTGGCACCACGCTGAACGGCTTGTACATGCTGGGCGGCGCGCAGCACGGCGATCACCAGACGCGCGTGGAGCATGTCGCACCGAACTGCTTCAGCCGCGAAGCGTACAAGGGGCTGCTCGACGACGCCTCGCACGGCGTGTTCAACGGCAAGGTGTACGTGCACCCCGAGGCGCAGAAGACCGACGGCAAGCAGACCAACAACACGCTACTGCTGTCGAAGAACGCGCAGATCGACACCAAGCCGCAGCTCGAGATCTTCGCCGACGACGTGAAGTGCACACACGGCGCCACGGTCGGCCGCATCGACGAAGCGTCGCTGTTCTACATGAAGAGCCGCGGCGTCGGCCAGTTGCTGGCGCGTCAGTTGCTCATGTACGCCTTCGCCGCCGATGTGCTGGAGACGATCGAGAACGAGGCGGTGAAGGAAGCGTTGGAGCAGTTGACGATGGTGCGGTTCACGGGTGAGACATATCACTAACTGCGAAGTAGGGAGTATGGGGTGAGGAGTACGGGGTAATCCGTGCTTCGGCGATGTCTCCATACTCCCGACTCCCTACCCCCTACTTCGTTGTCTGATTTACAAGAGCTCTACCAATCCGTCATTCTCGACCACAACCGCAAGCCGCGGAATTTCGGCGTGCTCGAGGGTTCGAATCGGGCGGCTGACGGCAAGAATCCGCTGTGCGGTGACGAAGTCCATGTGGCGCTACAGGTCGATGGCGACGTCATCATCGACGTGAAGTTCACCGGTCATGGCTGCGCGATTTCCAAGGCGTCGGCATCGCTCATGACAGCGGCGGTGAAGGGCAAGACACGCGAGGAGGCGGAGACGTTGTTCCAGCGCTTCCACGCGTTGGTACTCGGACAAGACGCCGGCGGCGGGAAGGATCTTGGGCAGCTGGTGGTGTTCTCGGGCGTGTCGCGTTTTCCGGTGCGCGTGAAGTGCGCGTCGCTGGCGTGGCACACGCTCAAGGCTGCGCTCGACGACGGGCCGACCGATGCCGTTCCGTCGATCAGTACCGAAGCGTGAGTGTGAACGAAGGGTTTGTCCGCGCGGCGGCGCTACGCGAGATCGACGCCGGACTGCCACTGGGTGTGGTGATGAGCGACGGCCGGCGGGTGTGTCTGGTGCGCAACGGGGATACGGTCCACGCGGTGGACGATCGCTGTCCGCATCGTGATTTCGCGATCTCCGGCGGTGATCTGGTGGAACCGTGTGTGCTCGAGTGTCCGTGGCATGGCGCGCGCTTCGATGTGCGGACCGGTGCGGTGCTCTCCGGTCCATCCACCGATGATCTGGGAACCTATCCCGTCCAAATCGCCAACGGTGATGTCTTTGTCGGGCCGCGTGGTTTGTCGCGCTGAGCTCTTCGTTCTGAGCTCGTCGCTCGTTCGTCGCTCGTTCGTCGCTCGTTCGTCTTCGAGAGGTTCTATGTCGCTCCGGTCCCTAGCGCCCCGCGCTGATTTTCCGATGCTTGCCGCCAATCCGGCGCTGCACTACCTCGACTCGGCCGCCACATCGCAGAAGCCCGCGGCGATGCTCGATGCGCTGCGTCATTTCTACGAAACGGCGAACGCCAATCCGCATCGCGGCGCGTACGCGCTGTCGGCGCTGGCCACCGACGCGTACCACGACGCCCGCGCGACCATCGCGCGATTCGTGGGCGTGGCCGATGCCGACTGCCTGATCTTCACGCGCGGCACCACCGAGTCGATGAATCTCGTGGCGTCGAGCTGGGGGGGCGCGCACGTGGGGCCGGGCGACGAGATCGTCGTGTCGGCGCTGGAGCACCACGCCAACTTCGTGCCGTGGCAGCAGCTCGCGCTGCGCACTGGCGCCACGTTGCGCATTGTGGAGCTCACCCCCACGCACACCATCGATCTCGACATGCTGCGCGACGTGGTCGGCGCGCGTACCAAGATCGTGGCGATCACGCATGTGTCGAACGCGGTGGGCTCGATCACGCCGCTGCAGGATGTGGTGCGCATCGTACGCTCGCGGTCGGCAGCCGTGATCGTGGTGGACGGTGCCCAGGCCGTGCCGCACCTGCCGGTCAACTTCGATGCGCTCGACGTCGACTTCTACGCCTTCAGCGGTCATAAGCTGCTGGGGCCGATGGGGATCGGCGTCCTGGTGGGTCGGCGCACGCTGCTGGAGGCGATGCCGCCCTATCAGTTCGGCGGCGACATGATCGAGTGGGTGCGCGACACCGACAGCACCTGGAACGTGTTGCCGCACAAGTTCGAGGCCGGCACCCCCAACGCGGCCGACGCGGTGGCCCTGGCGGCCGCCGTGCGCTATTTGGAGGGCTTGGGCATGACTCGGGTACGCTCGCATGAGATCGCGCTTCTGGAGACCGCTGAGGCCAGCGTACGGGCGTTGCCGGGGGTCACCGTGTACGGGCCGCCGCCGGCCCAGCGCAGCGGCGTGCTCAGTTTCTCGCTGGCCGACGTGCATCCGCACGATCTCGCCACGATTCTCGATCAGCACGGCGTGTGCATCCGGGCCGGCCACCACTGCGCGCAGCCGCTCATGCGGCGGCTCGGTGTGAGCGCCACGGCGCGGGCCAGCTTCTACGTGTACAGCGACGGGAGCGATGTGGACGCGCTGGTCGGCGCTCTGTCGGCGGCGCAGCAGCTGTTCGCCGCCGTCGAGTGAACGAGACTCGAGTGACGGAGCGTCGTCGGTGAGCACGGGCGTTCCTGTGTCCGCCAGCATTGCGGCGATGTATCAGGACGCGCTGCTGGCCCACCATCGCGCACCGCACAACCGGCGCGTGATCGAAGCCCCCAGCGGCAGCGGGACGCGCAAGAATCCCGTGTGTGGTGACGAGATCACCGTCATGGTGTCGCTCGCGGGGGACGTGGTGCAGGATGTGGCCTTCACCGGTCGCGGCTGCTCGATCGCCACGGCGTCGGCGTCGATGATGACCGACGCCGTGCAGGGGCTCGCGATCAGCGAGGCGCTGGTGCTGGCCGACGCGGTGGACCGGATGCTGCACCCGGCGGCTGGCAGTTCGGATTCGGTTCCGCCGACTGTGCCCGAGCTCCTCACCCCATTGCGTGGCGTGGCGCCGTTCCCGGGACGCCACGGCTGTGCGATGTTGCCGTGGCAAGCGTTGCGCGAGGCGCTGCGGGCATCCGCTGCGAGCAATCGGTAGCGCCTCGCCGCAGGGGGCAACGGCGCGCTCGACGGCGCGGTTGACTCTGACACCGCATGGCATTCCATTCCGCGCATGTATGCACTCGCCATCATTCGCTATCGCCGTCCCTTCGACGAAATCGCTCCGTACGTCGACGAGCATCGGGCCTATCTGAAAGAGCTCAAGGCCCAGGGCATCCTGCTCGCCTCGGGTCCGTTCGACCCGCGCAATGGCGGTGGGCTGCTGCTGCGCATCGACGACACGGATGCGGTCACGGCGCTCGATCGCATCCGCGACGGCGATCCGTTTACGCAGCGTGCGTTGGCGCAGTACGAACTGTTGCCGTGGAATCCGGTGATCGGCAAGGAAGACCTCGACCGGTTGTAATCGAGGTCTTCCCCGGTTGGGCGGCCGTCGTCGTTACTTCTTCCCCACCGGCACCAAGCGCACCGACCCCGCCGCCTCACGCTGCTTCAGCACAGCCATCACATCGGACAGCGGCAGTGGCGTGAACTCACCGCTCAGGAAGTCGCGAATCTGTAGCGCAGTCAGGCCCTTTCGCAGCAACAGCCCGAACTCGGCGTTGAACTCATCGGGGAAGGCAACAGCACCAGCCAGCGTCGCCGGACGCGCTCCGCTTCCGGCTCTGCCTCCGGCTCCGCCCGGACCCGCCGGCGCGTTCGCCGCAGTAGCCGGCTCCACCCGCAAGAGCGCGGCCTCGCGCTCGGCCGCCGTCACCACCGGCTCCGCTGCAGGGACGCCGCGCTGCAGCGCCTGCAGCTGATACGCCGCCTTGGTTTCGGCCAGTAGCGACGCGGCGCGCTGGTCGAGCAACGGCTCGAAGGTGCCGACACGCTTCGCACCGACCAGCGTGTCGGTCCAGAGGACCCTGGCCGAGCGTACGACGGCCTTCTCGATCGTCGTCTGGTGCCGGATCGCATTGCGCGCTTCGGCGTAGGCCGCGGTGAGCGTGGTCGCGTCTTTCGCATCGGCCAGGTAGCCGAGTCCCTTCACATGCGACTCACCCATGCGCGCGAGGCCACGTCCAAGGTTCTCGCTGACCACACGAGCGGCCATTTCGTCGGTGCCCGTCGAGAGCACCGCGAGCGAGCCCAATCCGACCGCGGCCGCACGCTTGTACTGCGTGGGATCCTGCTTGTCGGGCGTGTCTTCGCTGGAGTGATACCACATGTCGGGCCACGTGATGAACATGACCGCCGGCACGCCGTTGCTCATGTACGCCACGTGATCGCTCGAGCCGTAGTGCTTGTCGATCTTGATGTAGAACGCATCCTTGCTGCCGCGCGGCGACTCGACGGGCTGGGTGGGCGCGTAGCCCGAGAGCGAGCGACGGAACCGCACGCGTTCACGCGAGATGTCGGCGATGTACTCCATCATGCTCTGCGCAATGTCGTTCAGATACGACGGGAAGCTGTCGGGTGTACGCTGCAGGACCCAGAAGCTGCGGCTCATCGCCACACGAATGCCTTCCATGTCGAAGTTGAGCGTGCCGATGATCGACTTCCGCTTCTCCGGATTGGCGGCGAAGAACGCGTTGGTGCCCTGAATCTCCGGCACGAACAGGAAGTTGATCGTACGCGTGGGCCGCGGCAGCTTCCCCTCGGCGATGAGCTTGATGTACGCGCGGCCGATCTCGAGGATGAGCGCGCACCCGGAGTTGTCGTCGTTGGCCCCCTGCTTGATCACGCCTTCGTACAGGTGGCCGCTGATCGCGACTTCCTGCGTGGTGCTACCATCACCGGGAATCTGCGCCCACACATACTCGGCCTTCATCGGCACTTGCACGCTCTTCACGACGGAGCGGATCGTGATCGTTTCGCCGCGTGTGAGCAGCGCCGACAGACTACGCTGCACCTCGGGGGTCACGGACCACGCTACGGTTCCCGGCTGTGCCTGCACGGTGGCACTGACGATCTGATTGGGGAAATCGATCGCGCGCTGATAGCCGATGGCACTCACCGCGAGCACACCGACGGCACCGCGCAGCATGGCGATGGCATACACGGCACCCGTGGCTCCCGACGACACCACGAACTTGCCCTTTACGTCCTTGCCCTCGAAATCGACGGCGCGACCGGCGCCGACGTCCACCAGTTCGGCGCTGATGTCGCCGTTTGCGTTGAGCGACGACAGCGCGAGCGCGAGATCGTGGATGTCGAACAGCTTGGTGAGTTTGGGCGTCGTCATCCAGAGTTCGCCTTGCGTGGGCTGCCACGCGGTGCCGCCCTGTTGATACACCACCGTCTTCACGTTACTGAAGCCGTAGCTCTTGGCGAACTGCTCGATGACCCGGCTCTCGCGGAACGGGCCGTTGTACTCCTCGGCTGGTCGTACGCGCTGATACGGTACCAGCTCGAGCAGATGATGCATGGCCCGTTCGCCGGACACTTCGTTGATGATCATCGTCATCTGCTCCTGCGTGAGGAGCGTACGGTCTTCGCGCTCCTGCGCCGCGAGCGGGGACACCCAAAACGACGCCGAGACGAGGAGCGGGAACACAACCTTCGCGTGCATGGCCTTCATGGGATCAGCGAGGACGGGGAGTCGAGGCGGAAATTCGCGTCTCCGCAATTCAACGCATCCGCGCTGCCGGCGCCAGTCGGATTACCGCCCGGCGCAACTCCCCAACACCGCCAGCGCATTGCCGACCGGCCGTTCGCCAGTGGGATCGGACGGTTTATTGCGCACGCGAAGCGCGCCGGTGGCGTTGTCACGCACGATCATCGCCGACGAGCCGCCGCCATCGAGGTTGATCGCACGCTGCGCGCCCAGCGACCGCAGGAGGTCGGCCGTTTGTCGGAGTGTCATTCCCACGCTGTAGCCGGGCTGCCGTCCGTCGATCACGACCAGCAGGAGTCGCTGATGGTTTCCTACGCGAGCAATGCCCGCCGCGGTGCGCGGATTGCGCCCCTGAAAGCCGGCGTTGCCTTCACGGTCCACGTCGCCGCCCACCACGCTGTCGATCAGCAACACGCCGCGTCCTCCCACGGTCTCGTGCGGCCAGAACGGCGTGAGGCGCCGCTGCACCGAGACCGTATCGCCGACCACCGCCCGCGCGCGCAGGGCGGGCGGTACGAGCAGCAACAGGGTGTCCCCGAACACGAGCGTGTCGCCGACGCGTGTGGCCCGCACGACGTAGCGCCCGACGCTCGTGTCCTGTCGCACGGGCACGATGGGATCGAGCCGCATGGCGCGGGTGCGTACGAGGGTGTCGAGTGGCACGCCCCAGCGGGCGTCGACCAGTCCGGCGCGGTTGGGCGCGGGGCGATTCCAGTGCTGCAATTCGATGGTGCCGCGCCCTGAGACAACCGCACCGCTGGCGCGCACAGAATCGATGAACAGGCCGCGGTGCGCGTCATAGCCCAGCAGCACATTGGGGCCGGGGCCGGCGATCACGGTACCGCGCTCGACGTGCGCGTTGGTGGGCACGCCCGGCGGCGCAAACAGAAAGAAGTCGGCGTTGACGGCCGCAAGTGGGTGCGACGCGGCCGGTAGGCGCGACAGCAACACGCTCGTGGTGTTGCGACCCACTGCCGTGGCCTCGCCCTTCACCGCCTGCACACTGGCGCAGGCCGACAGGTTCACGTCGAGCACCCAGGCGCGCCACGGCGCTTTCACGTTCACCAGCCGATGCAACCGCACCGCGCTGGAGAGCACTTCGGTCTCGATGGTATCGGCCACACTCGGCGACACCACGAACGGAAAGCGTGGCGCACGGCCCGGTACGCGCGTGCGACAGGCCGCGAGGAATGGCAGGGCGGCCAGCATCGGCCACAGCAGAGCGCGAATTCGCATGAACGAAATATGCGTCCGGATCGGCGGGCGACAGTGCTATCGGACAGATCGAAAACCGTCGGAACACGGGTGCCGTGGATTGCACGGACACAACACGGATCCGCGCCGTCTGTGCGACGATCAGCGCGGGCTCGGCGCCGTGGTCGCTGTTGTTTGTTGAACAGCACGACACGGTCTGCCCGACGCGATCGATCATGCTATCTTTTGCCGTATGTCACGCGAGTCGACCTGGCTGGCGCGCACGCACGCGCGCCTCGAGCAATGGGCTGATGCGGGATGGTCGAACAGCGTGGTGTTCGGCTGGGGACTGCTGCAGGGCTGCATCTTCCCCGGCTTTGCCGACCTGTTCTTCCTCCCGCTGGCACTCGCGCGTCCGGCACGGGCGTACCGGTACGCGTTGGTGGCCACGGCCGGTACCCTGATCGGCAGTGTTCTGCTGTATTTCGCCGGTGCCGAGGTGCTGATCTGGCTCGAGGGGCCGGTGTCGCGCTTCTTCGGGCTCACCCCCGTCACGATCGACGAGTATCGCGACACGCTGGCGCAGTACGGCGGCTGGGCAATTTTTGCCAGCACCATGTCGCCGCTATCCACCAAGCTCACGAGCATCGCTTCAGGTGTGGCCGGCGTGCCGTTTCTCCAGTTCGTGCTGGCGCTGGCGGGCGGGCGGCTTGCGCGCACGCTGCTGTTCGCGTGGTTGGTGCGTCATGGTGGCGCCGATGCGGTAGCCAGATTCACCAAGGGCACACCCGTGATGCCATCTGATCCGTCATCCAATACGTCGTCAACCAAGTCGTCATGAGTGAGTTTCCCGCGCCGCCACTTGGCGCTGATTTGCAGGGCACGCTCGCGTTTCTGCGCGCTGCCGAGTCGCTGAAGTACATGACCCGTACGTCGTGGACATCAGACGGCAGCCAAGAAACCGTAGCCGCACACACGTGGCGGCTCTGCCTCATGGCGCTGGTGCTGGCCCCGCACGTCCCCGGCATCAACGTGGAGAAGCTGCTGCGCATCTGTCTCGTGCATGATCTGGGCGAAGCGATCGGCGGCGATATCTCGGCCGCGCTCCAGGCGTCGTTGCCGAACAAGGCCCAGCAGGAGCGGGCGGATCTGGTGCAACTGGTGCAGCCGTTGCCGAACGGTGTGCAGGCCGACCTTGTGGCGCTCTGGGACGAGTACGAGGCCGCCACGAGCCCCGAGGCGAGGCTGGCCAAGGGACTCGACAAGCTCGAGACGATTCTGCAACACAATCAGGGCGTGATGCCGGCGGGTTTCGACTTTCTGTTCAACATCGAGTACGGAGCCGCGTATACGCGCGACCATCCGGTACTCGCAGCATTGCGCGGCGTACTGGACGCGGAAACGCACCGACGCGCCCGTGAGCAGGCGGAGCAAGGGCCAACGATGCACGACCCAACGATGCACGACGCCGCGAGCCCCGAGGCCTCGTGAGCATCACGAGTTCACCGGGATTCGCATTTCGCGCCTCGCACGATCGCGAAGGGGCACGACTGGGATGGTTCACCACACCGCACGGTGTTGTACAAACGCCGGAGTTCATGCCGGTCGGTACGCGCGCCGCGGTGCGTGGCCTCGACATGCGCGAGATGCGCACGGCAGGGGCGCAGATGATCCTCGCCAACGCGTATCACCTGTATTTGAATCCGGGCGACAAAATGGTGCGGGCGCTCGGTGGACTGCATGCATTTTCGCGCTTCAGTGGGCCCATGCTCACCGACTCGGGTGGCTATCAGGTGTTCTCGCTGTCGAAGTTTCGACAGGTGCGCGAAGAGGGCGTGACGTTCAAGAGCATTTCCGACGGATCGCGTCACAACTACACCCCCGAGCGCGTGATGCAGATCGAGCGCAATCTCGGCGCCGATGTGATCATGCAACTCGATGAACTGATCGAAGGTGGCGCCGAACATGCGGCGTCGCGCTCGGCGATGGAGCGTAGCCTGCGTTGGCTCGAACGTTGCCGCATCGAGTTCGACCGCCTCGAGCGCGACGGACGTGAGCCGGCTACGCCCTTTGCCGTGCCTGAGGGCGCGCCTCCGATGTACGGCGGTGACGCTGAACTCGAACGCCTGGCACCACCACAGGCGTTGTTTCCGATCATTCAGGGCGGCACCAGCGACGACCTGCGCATGGCGTCGATCAACGGCATTCTACAAACGGGCGACTGGGCGGGGATCGCCATGGGCGGGTTGTCGGTCGGCGAGGCCAAGCCGCTCATGTACGCCACCTTCGATACCTGTGCGCCGTTGTTGCCACGCGACAAGCCGCGCTACCTCATGGGCGTCGGCTTTCCCGACGACCTCATTGAAGCGGTGCGCCGCGGCATGGACCTCTTCGACTGTGTGGCGCCCACCAAGATGGGCCGACATGGCACCGTATTCACGGAAGACGGCAAGGTGTCGATTCGGAAGAGCAGCCACCGTACCGACCGTCGCCCGCTTACCGACACGTGCCCCTGCCCCGCCTGCACCGACTACGACCGGGCCTACCTGCGCCATCTGCACGACAACGAGGAGCCGCTGGGACAACGCCTGCTGGCGCTGCACAACCTGACGTTTTTGTTGCGCCTCATGGAACAGATCCGGTCGGCGATCCGCGACGAACGGTTCGCCTCGTGGTCAGCGGCCTGGCTGGAGCGCTACCGCGCCAAAGGCGCGTAGCGACGACGGACATGCAGCGGTCGTTCCGGCGTTATTTTACCGCCATGAGCGATCTGCTAGCCGACCTCCGGGCCCAGTTGGGCGACCGCTATCGTATCGAGCGAGAGCTCGGTGGCGGTGGCATGAGTCGCGTGTTCGTGGCCGAGGAGCTCGCGCTCGGTCGGCGTGTCGTGCTGAAGGTGCTGCCACCGGACATGGCCGCCACCGTGAATTCCGACCGATTCCGTCGTGAGGTGCAGTTCGCGGCGCGGTTGCAGCATCCGCACATCGTACCGGTGCTGGCGACCGGAGAGGACGCGGATGCGCTGTGGTATTCGATGCCGTTCGTGGAAGGCGACACGCTGCGTGGTCGGATGAGCATTGGACGCATGACGGTGCGCGAAGCGCTGACGGTGTGGCGCGACATGCTCGATGCGCTGTCGTATGCACACCAAGCCGGCGTCGTGCATCGCGACATCAAGCCGGACAACGTGCTGCTCAGTGGTCGCCACGCCGTGGTCACAGATTTCGGTATCGCGAAGGCCGTGGCATCGGCTACCGCAGCCGACGGCGGATCGGCCGAGCTGACGGGCATCGGTTTCGTGGTGGGCACGCCCGCGTACATGGCGCCCGAGCAGGCGGCAGGCATGACGGATATCGACCAGCGGGCCGACGTGTATTCCACGGCACTCGTGGCGTACGAGATGTTTACGGGAAACGCGCCGTTCGGCAATATGACGCCAGCGCGCGCGTTGGCCGCGCAGGTTCAGACCATGCCGGTCGCGCCGCGCACGCTGCGGGCAGACCTGCCGCCGGCCATCGACGCGCTGCTGATGCGCTGTCTGGCCAAGGACGTAGCCGATCGTCCCGCGTCGGCCGATGCGGTGCTGGAGGCGCTCGACGCCATCGATACGGCTGGTATGGTTGCGACTCCCGCGTCGCCGGCCACTGATGCGAATGCGAATACTGACGCGGCGCCGCGAGCACGAACCCAAACGCAGCCAGTGTCGCGTGGACGTGGCTTCGCGTTTCTCGGGTTCGCCCTCGCCGCGGCGGGGCTCGCCTCGTGGCTGGTGGTGAAAGGCCGCACTCCCGGCGCTACCGCGGCGACAGCCGAGCGCGATCTCCTCGTTGTGGCGTCCTTCGCGCACGAGGCGAAGGACTCGTCGTACTCGCGCGCCGTGACCGAAGCGCTGCGGATTGATTTGCAACAGTCGCCGAAAGTGCGCGTGGCCGATCCGCAATTGGTGGCCAGCACGCTGCAGACCATGCGCGTGGCACCGGACGCCGAGCTCACCGACAGTCTGGCGCGGGACCTTGGACGACGCACGGGCGCGAAGGCCTTCGTCACGGGTGCACTGCGCCCGCTGGGAACGGGATACGCGCTCACGGCGCGACTGGTGAGTGTGGCCGATGGTAGCGAAGTCGCCGCGCTCCGCGAAACCGCGAAGTCGTCGTCGGAGTTGCTGGACGCGATCGATCGATTGTCGAAGGCATTGCGGGAACAGGCCGGCGAGTCGGTATCATCGTTGCGCGCGAGCCCCGCGCTGCCATCCGTCACCACGTCGTCGATCGATGCCTTGGTGGCGTATGCGTCGGCCGTGGAAATGATGCGCACCGGCGATCAGTTCATCGCGTCGCAGGAGTTCGAGCAGGCCATCAAGATCGACAGCACCTTTGCCAGTGCGTGGAGCGGCCTGTCCACGACGCTCACCAACATCGGAATCCGACCGGCCGATCGCGACCGTGCCGTGCAGCGCGCGTACGCGCTGCGCAGCAAGCTCCCCCAAGTCGAACGGTTACGAATCGAGGCGCGCTATCACTCGGCGCGCGGCGAATTCACGGAGGAGATGGCGGCGTACCATGCCCTGCTCGCGATCGATTCTACCAGCTATGCGGCGCTCAACAATCTTGGTCGCCTCATGATGGGACAGGCGCGGTACGCCGAGGCGGTGCCGCTTCTGCGTGCCGCGCTCGATCGGCGGCCAGGGTCACTAACACCGTGGGAGATGTTGTACGACGCGGCGCTGGCGCGCGGCGACACGGCACTGGTGGACTCACTGCGCCGTACGGTCGCGAGCATCGCGTCATCGCGCGCGCCCCTTGTGGTATCCAACGACAAGGCGGCATCGGAAGGCGACTATGCGTCAATTGCCACGCGATTCGACAGCATTTTGGCGTCGAAATCGGCCATCGATATCGAAGGCCCGACGATTTCTCAGCGTTTCCGCCTTCAACTCATGCGCGGACAACTGAACACCGCCGAGCGGGACGTCGATACGTTGCTCCGTCCATTGGCCATGAAGGTGGATCCGGCCGCAATCTTCGAGGCCGAGGCTGGTATCGCCGAAGCGCGAATCGTCGTGCTCGACGACAGTATCGGCGCGCGCGCGCGATTGGCCCGTCTTGAAACCAGCATCGTGCGATCGGGCGCGGCGCCTGAAGACCAGAAGACGCTGTATCGAGCCTTGGTACATGCGCGTGCGGGGAACGTGGCGCAGGCGCGACGGATGCTGGCTGCGGCCGAACCCTTACTGCCGCGGGACACGACGTGGCGAAACTGGATCGCCGGTGAGATCGCGTTGGCCGAAGGTCGTCCGGCCGACGCGGTTCGAGCGTTTCGACGCGTACTCGGGGCCGAGATGTTCTGCGTGATTTGCGGCTCGGGGGCGCTCGCCCGCGCCTATGATGCGATGGGCCAGCGCGATTCGGTGGTGGTGCTGTACGAGCAGATGCTGGCGAACCGCGACCCGGGAAGCCGCTGGCAGGAAGATGTGTTCGAGCGCGCCCGCGCGTTGAAGCGGCTGGGTGAGCTCTACGAAGAGCGTGGCAACGTGGCGCAGGCGATTCGACGCTATCGCGAGTTCGTGGAACTCTGGAAGGACGCGGACCCCGCGCTGCAGCTGGTAGTTCAGGAAGTCAGGGAGCGCATCACTCGGTTGGAGCAGAAACGGGGCTAATTCCGCCCCGTTGTTCCAGCGCACAACCACGCGTGTGCAAGTATTCGCCGCGCCAGCGTCCAACTCGTGAACCCCCAACTCCCGAGGCGATGGACGACATCGACCGACTGTTCCGCGAGTACCACCAACCTGTCGTGCGCTATCTCGCGCGGCGCCTTGGCGACCGTGATCTCGCGGAAGAACTCGCGCAGGAGACCTTTCTCCGCGCCATGCGGCACTTGCCGCTCACGAATGAACGTTCGTGGCTCTTTGCCGTGGCCACGAATCTGATCCGCGACGAAGGCCGCCGTGAAACGCGCCGCCGTCGCCATCTCGAAGCGCTGCGCCACGATGCGTCGCAGACGCTCACCATCGAACACGAGTCCGTCAGGCAGGAACAGCGACGGGATCAGCTGCGCGAACAGGCGTTCGCGCGATCCGCGATCGACGCGCTCGGCGAGAAGGATCGCGCCGCGCTGCTGCTACGCGAAGAAGGACTCGACTACAACGAAATTGCCGCCACGCTTGGCCTGTCGGCGGGATCCGTGGGCACGACGCTTTCGCGCGCCCGACGCCGCCTGGTGGACATCTACGAGACGCTCGTTCGCGAGCGCGACGCACAGGGAGGAGCCGATGTCGCATAACGAAATGACGCCGGACGACACGTTACAGATCGTGTGGACCGATGCCGGACATCCCGATGAAGGATCACTGCAGACGTGGCTCGACGACGCGTTCGATGCCGCGAGCGGCGCACAGGTGCAGGCGCATGTGGGTGGGTGTGTAGTGTGTCAGCAGGCGGTGGCCACGTTGCGCGGATATACCGCGGCGGCGTCACGCATACTCGGGGCGCTCGACGACGCGCCGGGCGGGGTGGTGGCGAGGGAGGACACCGCGAAGGCGGCGGCGGCGATTGTGGCACAGGCTGGCATGCGGACGCGCGCCGAGCAGAAGGCAGCCAAGGCGTGGTATACGCGACCAGCGTTCCGTGTGGCCGCCGCGCTGGCGCTGATGGCGGGCGGCACGACGTGGGTGATGTCGCGGTCGACGGAAGTGGCGGTCTCGACGGACGTGTCCACGGCTGCGGGAGCAGACGCTGCGGCACCGGCGGTTGCGGCACCGGCGGTTGCGGCACCGGCGGCTGAGGCACCGGCCGTTCAGGCACCGGCACTGGCAGCAACGGCGCAACCGCTGGCAGATGTGGCGACGGAGAAGGCGAACGTATCGACGGCGACAACGCCGAGCACGACTCTACCGATGGCGGCGATCGCCAAGGCAGCAGACGTTGCGGCACCCGTGGCGGCCGAGATGGTCGTTGCCGCCGAACCGATGGCGCAGGCCCGCAAAGCCACGGCACGAATCGATAGCGCGTCACCGGCCAACGTGTCAGACCCGATGGTGAGTGGTCGCGCGATGGCGACGATGGCGGCGATGGCGGCGTCGGCTCCAACCGTCGCTCCGTCGCCGCGTACGGTGATCGTGCGCGGAACGGTGCGCGACGGGAGCACGCAACGTCCGATCGGAGGCGTGCAGATCCAAGCCACCGTATCAGGAAGCAACGCGCCGGCTCGCGCGACGGTGACTTCGACGAGCGGCACGTATTCGCTCCCGATCTCCGGTGTGGCGCCCAACGCGTCGATTCGCATCGCCTTCCGGCGGATTGGCTACACCTTGGCGGTCGCGACGCGCACGGTAGCGAGCGATACGCTCGTTATCGACCAGACGATGACGACGTCGGTGTTGGCGTTGGGCGAGGTAGTGACTGCGGCACAGGATGCGCGCCGCGAGAAGGCCGCGGTACCGCCAACGAGACTCTTGGCCAGTACGCCTGCGGCGCAGGACTTCAGTGGACGCGGCGTAGCCGGCGGTATTGCGCGGGGTGTCGAACGCACGTCACCCGCGCGAATCAACACACGCAACGACGCGCGCCGCGACATCGGCGGCAATCGCGAGCAGTACGACAAGATCGACGACAATCCGTTTCTTGTGGTGTCGGTGAACCCACGCTCCACGTTCTCGGTGGACGTCGATCGCGCCTCGTACAGCAACGTGCGCCGCTTCATCTCGCAGGGGCAGACGCCGCCGCCCGATGCGGTGCGCATCGAAGAGTTGATCAACTACTTCCCCTACGACCTGCCCTCGCCGCGAGGTAATGCGCCGGTATCGATCACCACCGAAACAATGACTGCGCCGTGGCAGCCCAAGCACCGTCTCGTGCGCGTCGCACTGCAGGCGCGTCGTATCGAGACCGCCGCGCTACCGCCCAGCAACCTCGTGTTTCTGATCGACGTGTCGGGTTCGATGAACCAGTGGGACAAGCTACCGTTGGTGAAATCATCGCTGCGCCTGTTGGTGGATCAGCTGCGCCCGCAGGATCACGTGGCGCTGGTGGTGTACGCCGGCGCGGCGGGGCTCGTGCTACCGAGCACCAGCGGCGAGGAGAAGGCCATGATCGCTGCCGCCATTGATCGGCTCGAAGCCGGTGGCTCCACCGCCGGCGGCGCCGGTATCGAGCTCGCCTACCGCACGGCGCGCGAACACTTCAAGCCCAACGGCAACAATCGCGTGATCCTGGCCACCGACGGCGACTTCAACGTCGGTGCCAGCAGCGACGGCGACATGGAGCGGCTCATCGAGAGCAAGCGCGCCGAAGGTACGTACCTCACCATCCTTGGCTTCGGCGAGGGTAACTATCAAGACGCGAAGATGGAGAAGCTCGCCAAGCGCGGCAACGGCAACTATGCGTACGTGGACGACATCGCCGAAGCACGCAAAGTGCTGGTCAAGGAGATGGGCGCCACGCTGGTCACCGTCGCCAACGACGTGAAGCTGCAAGTGGAGTTCAATCCGGCCGCAGTACGCGCGTTTCGCCTGATCGGCTATGAAGACCGTTTACTCGCAACTGAAGATTTCACCGACGACAAGAAGGACGCCGGTGACATGGGGGCCGGACACTCGGTGACGGCGCTGTACGAAGTGGTCCCCACAGGCGTGACCAGCACGATCACGCTGCGTGAACAGGACTCACTGCGATACCAGGTGCCGTCAGCCGACGCACCTCGTGCGAGCGCGGCACGGAACGAGCTGATGTTCGTGCGGATGCGTTACAAAACGCCGGGAGAAGGCACCAGCAAGCAGCTGACGCAGGCGGTCATCGACACAGGTCGCGGCAGTGCTTCGAGCGACTTCCGTTTCGCGGCGTCAGTGGCCGCGTTCGGGATGGTGCTGCGTAACAGCGAACACAAAGGCACGGCGACGCTGCGGTCGGCGCTGGAGATGGCGCGCGGAGCACGTGGTGAGGACGAAGGAGGGTATCGCTCCGAGTTCGTCGGCATGATCGGGCGCCTTATCGACAGCGAACGACGCTAGGAATTACGGGCGCTAGGAATAAGTGGCGCTAGGAATTACGAGCGCTAGGAATAAACGGCGTGGAGACAACCAGCGCAGCCTGGTTGCCCGCGCGTTGTTCGATTCGCAGTGCACTCCTAGCGCCGTTCATTCCTAGCGTCGTTAATTCCTAGCGTAGTCAATTCCTAGCGCCCCTCGCAGTTCAATCCCCCCATGCGCCTTCTCGCCTTCCTCTCTCTAGCCGCCGCGCCTTCCCTTTATGCCCAGGCGCCCGTCCGTACCGCCGACCCTGCGGTGCGCGGCGTGGCCCTTAGCGAGTTCCCCCGATTCGTGAAGCTGAGCGACAAGGTCTACGGCTATGAAGAGATCCGGCAGCCCGGCTTCACGACCGTGAGTCTCGTCGTGATCGGACGCAACGGTGTGCTCGTGGCCGATGGACAGGGTAGTGTGCAGGCCACGCAGACCATGCTCGACAAAATCAAGACGATCTCGTCGCTTCCGGTGAAGTGGTACGTGGTGGGATCCGATCACGGTGATCACACGGCGGGCAACAGTGTGCTCCCGACGGACATTCACTTCGTGGTACACGCCAACTCACTCGCACAGCTCAAGAAGGACTCGGCTGCCGCCGTGGCCGCCAATCGGCCTGCGGTCATCGTGCCGGCGGCGGCCATGACGAGCGACAATGAGACCATCGATCTTGGTGGGATCAGCGTACGCGTGCGCTTTCTTGGACGCGCGCATACCGGTGGCGACCTCATGGTCGAAGTGCCGTCGGAGCAGGTACTGTTCATGAGCGAGGCGTACCTGAACCGTGTCTTCCCCGCCATGCGTTCGGCCTACGGCGCCGAGTGGGTGCGCACCATCGACAATGCGCTCGCGCTCGAGAACGTGGACCGGTTCATTCCGGGGCACGGCTTCATCGAAGACGCGAAGGTGTCGCGTGAAGAGCTGGTGGCGTTTCGCGACGCGCTGGTGGCAGTGATCGCCGAGGTCAAGCGGCTCAAGGCCGCGGGACTCACCGTCGACCAAGCGATCGCGCAGGCGAACTGGGGCCCGTACGCGAAGTGGTTTCTGGCGGAACAGCAAAGCCCCATCGCCATCCGTCGCCTGTGGACGTAACTCGATGGGGCCTCGAAGTAGACGTGTCGCGCTTCGTTTAGCTGATCGCGACGCGCTCCTTTCGCAGCACGCCACTAACCAGGCCGGCAAACCCACCGGCCTGCAGTGCCGGCAGCGCGAGCGTTGCCACGAGTACCGCCCAGCCGGGCAACGAGAAGTTACGCCCGATCATGGCTGCAAGCTCTGTGAGCGCGGCGCCGCGTTCGGCCGCCACCACCAGCAACACCGTCGCCGCGAGTGCCGCCGAGAGTGCACCCGCGCGAATCGCGCCGCCTTGCCGAAACAGCACGCCGGTAAGCAGGCCGGCCACGGCCGCACCCCAGACGCCCAAGAAGCGCTGCGCGACGAACTGCAGCAACACCGCGCTGATGAAATTCATCCACATAGTCGGCAGCCCGATCAGCGAGTGAGCGTGAGCACGGCACGCGTATCAGCGGCCGGAAGATCCTTCGCGCTACGCGGGGTGCGCACGCTGTCGAGCTGGCCGTTGGCCCACATCGCATAGCGGTCGAGATAGCGCGTGCTGGCCGGATTGCCACTCTGCCCGCCCGGGTACACGGCGCGGATGCGCGGCTCCTTGTCCATCTCGACCACCATACGCCAACTCGCGCCGAAATTTGCGCGCTTCGAGCCCACAGACGGATTGAGCGTACCGCGTCCACCGTCGATCGGCATTTCCGGCGCCGCGAATCCCGCCAGACGCAGCAGGTGATTCGGCCGCGCCGGTGCCACACGTCCCCACGTCCACGGCGTCCTCGCCGGATCACCGTACTCCGTGACCAGCGTGTCGTAGGCCGAACGCAGTGCCTTCGCCAGAATCACGTTGCGATCCTCGCGCACGTCACTCGTGCGACGGTCGTCCCACCATCCATTGGCCGAATCGCCAAGCAATTGCAGCAACCGCGACTCACTCGGCGTCACCGAGCGCATCCTCGACTCGTCCGTGATGAATTCGTCGTACAGCAGCGCGGTGGTTTGTGCGACCGCCGTCTCGAACAAACGCGCGCCGGTGTTGTCCCGCGTGTACTGCCGATTCCACGAAGCCAGCAGCGTGGCGGCCGCCCCGAGCGAGGCCGAGGTATCGCCCGCTGCGAGTCGTGCCTGCGCCGCCGATACGAGCGCCGGTACGAGTAGATCGGCGCGCACGCTGCCGGGGTTCGTGTGGAAGCTGCGCATGTCGTCTACCGTGACCGTGCTGTCAGCGCGAAGCAGACGATTGATCTGCAGCGCACGCCAGATCTCGAAATTCGGATCGGGGCCTAGATAGAGCGCATCCTGCTGCGGGTCGATCGGCTGCTGATTGGCCGACGCCAGATATCCCTGCACGGGACTGCGGCCCTGCGGATAGCGCGACACCGGCCAGTCACCGATCCAGTCGTTCGCGCGCAACCATCCGTCACGCACTTCGGTGCCGCGCCCACTGTCGGCGCGCACGGGATACCGTCCCGTGGAGCGGATCATGATCGTGCCCGAGGTGTCGGCGGTAATGAAGTTCTGCGCTGGGGCCTGATAGTATTTCGCCATCGAATCAAGGAACGCCGGTGCGGTCGTGGCATGAAACGCCGCGAAGTACCCTTGAAGCTCCGTCCCCGACTCCAGCACCGTCCAGCGCATCGACAGCCATTCGCGTCCCTGACGCTGCATCGGGCCGCGGTGCGTGTAGTAGATCGTGTCGACGTCTATGACGTTGCCGCCCTTCCCGCGATACGTCTCGATGCGGGTGTCCGTGAACTTCGTCATCACGCCATCGAGGGCATACGCCGTTGGTGCCGCGTCGTTGTCGACCTTCTCACGCCAGAAGTCCATCACGTCAGCGCCGGTGTTCGTGGCACTCCACGCCACCGCGCGCGAATAGCCGATCGGCACGCCCGGCAAACCGGGAATCGACACGCCACCGATCTCGAAGCTGCCTGGCACCACGATGTGCACCTCATACCAAATGCTCGGCAGCGTGAGCTCGAGATGCGGATCACCGGCCAGCAGCGCGCGTCCGTTGGCCGAACGAGACGGAGCGACCGCCCAGTTGTTGCTCGCGAAGGCGCGTGCCTGTTCGACGGTGGGATCGATGTCCTTGAGCCAGGACAACGGTGACATACCCGACATGTCCGGCGTGTTCGCACGCAGCGATGCCACCATGCGCGCGGCCAGACTATCGGGCGCGCCCGGCGCCGGTATCGAGGACAGCGCCACGCGCGCAGCGTTGCGATTCATCGGCTGAATCGGCTCCTGCACCGGCGAATTTTCTTCCATCAGCGCATTCGCGGCGGCGTCGCCCACCAGCGCGCGCGCCTCGAGCAGTTCGAGCTCACCCGGTCCGCGCGCAAGCGTATAGCCCATGCGATTGAGCACGTGGACCGAGTGCAGCGGCAGCCATTCACGCGGTGTACGATCGAGCAGCTTGTACTCCACCGGCCACTGTCCCGGCGAAAGCGATGCCCGATACGCGTTCACCCCGTCCGCATACGCCAGCAGCAGCTTCCCACTCGGCGTGGTTGCACCGATGTCGCGCCACTTTCGCTCAGCCGAGCGCGGCATGCCAAGCCGTCGCGTTTCCTGATCGGCCGGCAGCGCGACATCACCGACCAACTCGGTGAGCGTGCCTTCGCCCGCGCGCGACTGAATCTCGAGCTGAAACAACCGGTCGCGCGCGGTGACGTAGCCCAGCGCGCGCATCGCGTCGGCATCCGTGGTCGCGAAGATGTGCGGGACGCTGCGCGAGTCGTACCGCACGTCGACCGCCGCATCGAGCTGAGGAATGCTGCTCGTGGCCGTGGCCGGCAGATCGTTCCCCGCATTGGCCCACAGCCCCACCGCCGGCGACAGCAAACCGCCCAATGGCGGCAGCGGACCCGCGCCTACCACACCGACGTAGGTCGTACCAATGCCGACGGCGGCACAGAGCGCCGCCGTCACCAACCGTCCCGTTGTCATGCTCACTGCGGAACTCCCTTTGCGGCTGATAGAGCGGACCAGAGCAGTGCCGCGAGGGCACCGCCCGCCAACGGTCCGACGACGGGGATCCAAGCGTATCCCCAGTCGCTGCCACCCTTGCCGGCGATCGGCAGGATGGCGTGTGCAATGCGCGGACCGAGGTCGCGTGCCGGATTGATGGCGTAGCCCGTGGGGCCGCCCAGCGAGAGGCCGATGCCCCAAACCAGCGCGCCGACCAGCGCCGGACCGAGGTTCGTCGCGGGTGTGGCGCCGGCCACACCGGTACTGCCGATCGCGCTGGCCACGAGCACCAGCATCATCGTGCCGATGATCTCGCTGATCAGATTCGGCATTGTGCTCCGGATCGCCGGCGACGTGCAGAAGCAGGCGTGAATCGCACCCTGATCTCTGGTGACGCGCCAATGCGGAAGATAGTGCAACCACACGAGCGTGGCACCGACGATCGCACCCGCCATTTGCGCGGCGACATGCGCGAGGGCGTCGGGCACGGTGCGCGTGCCGGTCACCACATTGGCGAGTGTACCGGCAGGATTCAGTTCACCCGGTGCACCGAGTCCTGTGGCGACCAGCACACCGCAGAGCACGGCGAAGGCCCACCCGGCAGTGATGACGATCCACCCCGAACCGTTCGCCTTGGACTTTTCCAGCAGGACACCGGCCACCACACCATTGCCGAGTAAAATGAGCACGAGCGTTCCGACAAACTCGCCGAGTGCGGTGGACGGCATGTCCCGTTAGTTCGGCTGACGCGCAGCAGCGAACGGGAAGGCGCCGAGTCCTTCGGCTTCCATGGTGCCGGTCATCTTATCCTTCTCGTTCATCACGCCGGTACCGCGGATCTTGATCAGCTGTCCGCCCATGTCGTACGCGAAACCAAAGTAGATCGAGTCGCCCTTCACGACCCCGTCGAAGTTGGCGGTACCTAGCTGCGATTCGGTGGTGCCGGACACCGAGTCACCCTTCTGCTCGACGGTCATGAGCGACTGCATCGATTGTCCCTGCGCGTCGATGGCGACGTTCCACTTCCCACTGAAGTCGGCGAACATGCGCTGCGCGGCGACGGCCGTCACCGACAACGCGAGGGCGGCCGAGACGACGGCCATACGGATCTTGGTCATGATGAGAGATCTGGAAGGAGGGTGAGGACGCTCAACGGGATCGACCGGGGTCCATGTGGTAAAAGGTATCAGCAATACGCCGGTTTGCGAGCGGGGGTGTCGGTCGCGAAGTTGCACCGGTCCGTCCCGCCCCGTGCCTCATACCCCACAGTTCGAATGCCTACTCCTGCCTTCTGGCGTCGCTGGCACCGGTGGATTGGCGCGCCGGCGGCGCTCTTCCTGGCCTTCGCTTCGGTGACCGGCGTCATCGTGGCCGGAACCGAGTTCTTTGGCGACGAGGAAGCCGTGCGCGAGGCCAACCGCACCCTGGTGAGTGCGGTGCGCACCGACTCCCCGCCCGACGCCTCGATGGGGGCGATCAACGCTGCCATGGCGAGTGCAGCGACGGAAGCGCGGGGGGCGCCGATCGACAAGATCGCCATTGAGCTGAAGGGTCAGGCGCCCGTCATCACGATGTACCTCGGCACCAACACCGGCGGGGAAGACCGGCGGCTGTTGTTCGATGCCCGGACGGGAAAATTCCTGCGCAGCGACGGGTACGCGGACAAGGCGTTCATCAACCGCGTGCACAGCGGGGAGGTATTCGGCGACGGCGGGCTGGTGGCGTCGATGTTCTGGGGTGTCGCGCTGCTGGCGCTGACCGTGAGCGGATTCACGCTGTACTGGCGGCTGGCTGGTGCGAATCGTCAGGGGCGCACGGGGCTGCGGCGGTGGTTTTTCTAGCGGCGCTGCACGCGTGCTACCGTACCGTGCTACCGAACCGTGATTCCGTGGCCGTCCCAGTGATACTCCAGCGTTTGGTGGACGCGCACCGGCGGCAATAACGCGGGCGGGCGGAAGATCGCAACGCACGCGCCGTGCGGCGTATCGCGGACACTGTCATACACGATGCCGTACGCCTGCTGATGACGCACCGCCGCGCCAAACGCCTGCGCCGGCGCGTAGCTCAGCGGGTCGTACGTGTGGGGTGGCGCCGGATGCGGTGCACGCACATCGACGAGCGTGGCGCGGACATTGACGAGGAGTACGGTCTTCTCAACGACAACCGCCGGCATGCGCGCAAGAAAGCGCGCTTGATGGTACGTCGTTTCCGCGATGGCGGTATCGACGCTGTGACCCGCATAGAACACACCGAACGTCCCGTTTGAGAATCGCGATCCGTGACTCGGCCAGCTGAAGGCGCTCATGATAAGCCCGGTCCCAGGCCCATAGAGACGGTCACCCAGCGGAACCAGTTCGATCTCGCCCTGCGCCGCACGAATCGCTGGGCTGGTGAGATCGGCGAGGGCGATCAGGTCATCGTATTCCTCAGGCGACGCGACCTGATCGAACAGGTGTTCTCCAGCGTACTCGCTGCCAATGACGCGAGTTGCGTCAGACCAATCAACCGGCGACGCCATTAACGTGCCGCCAGCGACTCCCGGGGCTGCCATTGGTCCGAAGGATCCGACCGTGATCGTCAGCCCAGGCATCAAGCCGACCGGCACCCACGGAGCGGTCACGCGAGGCGCACCCCGAGCAGACGGCGCGTTGCGGCGTCCGAGCACGTCATTGCGTCATGCCTCTCGTGGAGGCGCAGGGTAGTCCTCACGACTGGGCGGGCCCCCATTTACCTGATCCACGAACGCACGCACCTCGGCGAGATTGCCGAGCCTTCCCTCCAGCATGTACGCCAGAGCGCTCTTGCCGTAGAACGGATGCTCGGCGCGCGGCAGCTGCAGCCATCGCAGGACCAGTTCCGGATTCCGCCGGAACACCCGGGTTAGACCCTCGTAGATGGCCACGACGTAGCTGCATCGCTCGATCTGGTCCACGTTCAGCATGCGCGGCGCTTGGTCCTTCCACGCGTGCAGCGTCGACCGAACCACCGACTCACCGAGCAGGGCGAGCCGGTGCTGGTCGGTGAGTCCCCAACTGCCCGTGATTCGGAAGAACGCCCGGACGGCGGGCCCGGTAAGGCGCTCTCGCGTTTCCGCGTCTTGTGCGCTCGAGATCATCACCGACATGCGTGGCTCCTGTCGTATTTTGTACAAATAAACGCCGAAAACGGACATTCGTCAATGACTTTCGTCTCGCGTGTCGGGTGCCCGAGCTCATGATTTCGGCGATGGCAGCGTTTCGCTCAACGATGGTCATTTACGAGGGTCAAGTAGAAAGCACTCTGCCCCGCCCGCGTCCGATCGCGAGACTGAGCAACGTGCCGGCCACGAGCGCGATGGCGTACCCGTACGGCAGGAAGGCGGCGACCAGTCCGACGCCCACGGCGAACACGAACCAGCCCGGCGTGTCGCGGAGGTCGCGCACGAGCAGCAACACCGTGATCGCCTCGACCAGCAGTAACGTGCCCAGAACAGGGCCGGGGAAGAGGCGTTGGAAGGCGGCCGGTTCGCCCACAAGCAGGAGTCCCGAGAGCACGAGGAACGTGCCATAGATGACCGCACTGGCGCCGTTGCGGGCCCCGAAGGCGTAGTGCCCGGCGATGCCACCCGAGCCATGACAGACCGGGATCCCACCCAGCGGCGCCGCGACCAGATTCATGAGCGCGTAGGTGGTGCCGATGCGGCGTACCGTGAGCGGTTCACGATCGGGAAAGAGGTCGGTCACCACCTGCTTGGTGGCGAGCACGGAATTGCCCAGCGACAGCGCGATTTGCGGGAGCGCCAACAACAGCGAGGCTTGGGCGAACTCAGTGGGCGTGGGCCAGCGCGCGGGGAGAGACGGCAGGTGAAAGGCCAGCGGCAGCGGCGCACCGGCCGGCCAGGTGAGCGCGGCGACCGTCAGCCCCAGCGCGATCACCACGAGGGCCGCCGGCACGCGATGACTTTTCCGCAACCAGACCACGATCAGCAGCGACGTTGCCGCCAGCAGCCATCCCCGTGATCCGTTGGCCGGGATGAAGCGGGTGAGGGCGAGGTTGGCGAGCTGGATGCCAAGTCCGACCTGAATGCCCCGCACGACAGGCTTGGGGACAGTGCGGGCGATCCACTCGAGGGCGCCGGAGCGGGCGAGCACGAGCATCGTGACGCCGACGATCAGGCCACCGGCGGCCAACAGCGGCGGCGCGAGCTTGCCCGCAATGGCGATCGCCGCCATGGCCTTGAGCGGCTGCACCGGCATCGGGAGGCGGTAAGCCAGCCCCGAGGCGATCTGGAGAGCGCCGAAGACCACGAAGGCCGTGGTGGCATCCATGCCGGTGGCCAGCACAATGCCGACGAGCAGCGGGAGGTCGGTCCCGAGATCGCCGAAGGCGCCTGAGAACTCGGCGCGGGTGAAGCGGAGGGGGTGGGGCATGAGTGGTGGTTACATTAACGCCCGTATCGCAGCCCAGCACGAAGTATTCTGCATCGCCCCGCCCCATGCCGCCTTCCACAATTGTCATTGGTGCCGGTCCCGCCGGACTTTCCGCGGCCTATCACCTCAGCAAGCTCGGATTCCCGGTCACGGTCCTCGAGAGTGACCCGCAATACGTGGGCGGCATTTCGCGTACGGTGCACTTCAAGGGCTTCCACTTCGACATTGGCGGGCACCGCTTCTTCTCGAAATCGGAACGCATCGAAGCGCTGTGGCGGGAGATCCTTCCCAATGACTTCCTCGAGCGGCCGCGCTCTAGCCGGATTTTGTACAACGGGCACTTCTTCGCGTATCCGCTGAAGCCAATGCAGGCGCTGTTCGACTTAGGCATTCTCGAGTCGATGCGTTGCGTGTTGTCGTACGCCTACGCCCGCCTCCGGCCGATTCGCAATCCGCGCAGCTTCGAGGAATGGGTCACCAACGAGTTCGGCTCCCGCCTGTACCAGATTTTCTTCAAGACGTACACGGAGAAGGTGTGGGGAATGAGCTGCACCGACATCTCGGCCGACTGGGCGGCGCAGCGCATCAAGGGCGTGTCCCTGTTCTCCGCCGTGATGTCGGCGCTCAAGCCCGCCGGCTTTGGCATCGGAAAGGGTACGGGCAAGGGCGGGACGATCAAGAGCCTGATCAGTACCTTCCGCTACCCGCGCCTGGGCCCGGGCATGCTGTGGGATGCCTGCGCACGCGCCGTGCGCGAGCAGGGGGGAACGGTCACCATGGGCCGTACCGTGGTCGACCTCCGCTACGACGACGCTACTCGCCGGTGGACCGTCGGTCACACCAGCGCCGGCGGTGATCGGCAGGAGCTCTCAGCGGACCATGTGATCTCGTCGGCGCCGCTTCGCGAAATCGCCCAATCGCTTTCGCCGGCACCGTCTGCGACGCTCACGGCGGCCGCGAAGCAGCTGGCCTATCGTGACTTTCTCACCGTCGCGCTGGTCCTGAAGGACCGCCAGCGCTTCGCCGACAATTGGATCTACGTGCACGACTCGAGCGTGAAGGTGGGGCGCATTCAGAACTTCAAGTCGTGGTCACCGGAGATGGTGCCCGACCCGTCGCTCACGTGCTACGGACTCGAGTACTTCTGTTTCGAAGGCGACGGACTGTGGGCGTCGACCGATGCGGCGTTGATCGAACGTGCGTCTGAGGAGCTGGTCAAGCTCGGACTCGCCGACCGTGCCGACGTCCTCGAGGGATGCGTCGTGCGCCAGCGAAAGGCGTATCCGGTGTACGACGACGCCTACGCGACGCATGTGCAGACCATTCGCGACGAACTCGCGCAGCACTATCCCAACTTGCATCTCGTGGGTCGCAACGGCATGCACAAGTACAACAATCAGGATCACGCCATGATGACGGCGCTGCTGACGGCAGAGAACATTGTGGCTGGCCACGCGCTGCACGACCCGTGGCGGGTGAATGAAGACGCCGAGTACCACGAGGAGGTGGGTAGTAACAGCGGCGCCTCAGGTCTCCGCCAGACTCCTGCCCGACTTGGAAGCGTGGGGTAGCGCGACCGACGAAAGTCCACGTACGTCAGAGCTGTGTAGGTTGACTGGGACGCGCCGGTGTGCTCAGCTCGTTCCATTTTCATTTAGAAGGCCCGAAAGGCCTACGACCGGTACCAAACTGCGCGTTTAGATTCGAGCGATGCGTTGGCCGTGGCGAGTGGGAGTCGACCACGCGCGCAATGCCGAAGGCGGTGACCACAGCGAAACCATGCTGGTTGTCGACCAACACATTATCTGCCTTCGCATCGCGATGGACGACCCTTTGCGCATATGCCGGGCAGTGCGGTTCTCCCAGCGCGGCTACGTCACTGGGGGTCAACGGCTCGATGCGCGCAATGCGCCCGACTGGCGATTCGCTCTCCACGTATGCCTTCGCGAAATGCACCATGCCGACTCGCTAAAGTGGAGATGAGGTGGGGACGTGGGTGCGCAGAGGTGAGGCGAGCGTCCGGCGGGATCCGGCTTCGTACATCTGCGCGACACTCGCGAGGTTCACAACCAGCGTCTCCACGGCTCTATCGTGGTGCGGCTGCAAGTTGCCCGCGAGAGAGAAGTCCCCACCACGACCGATCTGCCACTCGGTTACAAACTCGCCGCTGGCCGCGCGATACAGCGCCGCGGTAATCGGATTGTCGTCGGTCGCGAGGTAATGCACAACCGGTTTTGGAAAGCCTCCTTGTGGCGCGGACTGGGATGGCGCACTCGAAAGCCTTTGAACAATATCCGAGAGTTTGTCGTTTTCACCGCCGTTGATTGCGTCTCATTGCTGCGGGGGCACGACCGCACCGATCGCAGACGCGATTTGCGGCAACACCGGCTTCGATGACAGTTTTACACATATGACTACTGCATGCCTTCGGTCGCTGCCGTCTCGGGCGTGAGCGCCGCTTCGGACGACTGGGCGCTGACCGCACGGCTGGTCTCGTTGCTGAGCGCCACGCGCACCACCGACGGTGGCTGGGCAACCGCCACCGGACGCGAGGCCGATGCCGAAAGCACCGCATGGGTGCTGGCCGGTGCGGTGCTTCTCAGTGCGAGGGTTCCCTCGATGGCGGCGAATGCCGAGGGTGCGCTCGCGTGGCTCGCTACGCAGCAGGAGGCCGACGGCAGTTGGACCTATCGGCGCGGGCCAGTGATCGCAACCTGGCCTACGCATGTTGCGCTGCTGGGGCTGACGCTAGCCGAAGCATGGCAGCGCAGAACGACGAATGGTCCAAGCTTGAAGGCGGTCGAGTGGGTCGTGCACGAACACTCGGCGCTGCCTACCTCGTGGCAGCGCCTGATGGCGTGGGCAGTACAACGTGTCGCCGGTCAGTCCCAGCCGGAGGCCGAGCCGCTGGTAGTGCTGAATAGCTCACTTGATGGATTCGGATGGGCCCGCGAGACATTTCCGTGGGTCGAGCCTACCGCGATCGCGATGTTGGCAATGGCGATGCAACCATCGACGCACCTTGAGTCGCGTGCGCTTCGAGCGCGCGTTCGCATCGGCGCGCAGTTGCTGTTGGACCGTCAGGCACCCGATGGCGGCTGGAACTACGGTAACACCCGGGTCTTGGGTGTCGACTTGCCGAGCTATCCAGACACGACCGGATGGGCGCTTCTCGGTCTTGCCGCCGCGCAACGCATAGGCGAGATCACAGCTGAAGATGTGCTCTCCGCGCGAACCCGTGGGATGGCGGCGCTGTCGCGGCCCGAGTCACCAACGGTGTCGCCGTTGCCGGTGGCGCTCGAGTTGCTGGTCCGCCGGGCGCATCGCCTGACAGCGGAACCCGCGGGACGCCCGGCGCAGGACGCCGCGCTCAACCGACTTCGCGGCGCGCTGGTCGCAGCGTTGGATGGCGTGTCGGACGGGTATCCGTTGCTCGAGACGCGCACGGCCGTCCTCGCATTGTGTGCCCTGCACGAGGTAGACCTGCTGGCAGATATCGGGGAGCGCTCGTGAAATGAAGGAGAAACGCGAATGAGTGAGACCACGGGTCGAGTCAAGCGGCGCGATTTTTTGCTGCGCGCCACGGCTGGCGCGTCGATGCTGGCGGCAGGCGGTTCCGTGGCCTACGAACGCTGGCGACGCCAGCACGTGCCGCAGCCGTGGTTGCCGGAGGCGGTGCGTCAGCCGTCTCAATCGCGAGTGGTAATCGTGCGGCGATCGACGTACGACGTGGCCTCACTCGAGCTTGAGGTCGATCGGGTGCTCGCCACCTTCGCGCTGCCCGTGTCGGGCAAGCGTGTGGTGCTCAAGCCCAACTTCGTTGAGTACGATCCGAAGGGTGTGATCAACACCAATCCTGCACTCGTGGGCGTGGTGGCG
This sequence comes from Gemmatimonadales bacterium, assembly GCA_038210005.1. Classification (GTDB taxonomy): domain Bacteria; phylum Gemmatimonadota; class Gemmatimonadetes; order Gemmatimonadales; family Gemmatimonadaceae; genus Gemmatimonas. The sequence goes on along the minus strand of JBBQXC010000008.1, from coordinate 1,535 downwards.
CAGGCGTTCCGCCGTTTGGGGGCGTCGTCGGTAGTGATCGCCGAGGGACCGGGTCATCGGCGCGACAATGCGTACCTGCTCAGCGCATCGGGCTTGCTCGACATGATGCGTGACCTCAAGGTGCCGTATGTCGATCTCAACACCGACAACGTGGTCCGTGTCTCATGCCGGTCGGACTACTCGGGACTAGGTGCGCTGTGGTTACCGCGCACGATCGTCGACGCGGACTTGGTCGTCTCGATGCCCAAACTCAAGACTCATCATTGGGCGGGCGTGACGTTGTCGATGAAGAACCTGTTCGGCATCATGCCAGGATCGGTGTACGGATGGCCGAAGAACGTTCTACACCAGCATGGCATACAGGAGAGCATCCTTGACATCAGCGCAGCACTGGCGCGCGCGCCGTTCACGATCGTCGACGGTATTGTCGGGATGGAAGGGAATGGCCCGATTCAGGGGACGGCGGTGGCTTCCGAAGTGTTGATCTTCGGGGATGATCCGGTCGCTGTCGATGCGACGGCCGCACGGGTGATGGAGGTGGACCCGGCGAAAGTTGCCTACTTGAGCGAGGCCGGGCGGTTTCTGGGGAACCTCGAGGCGGGGCGCATCCTACAGATGGGCGAGCCGATCACGGGGAATTCGCGCCCGTTCATGTTGCTGGAGCGAAGTGCAGGGCTACGCGGGGTGGAGGGGTAGTCAGGAGGACGCTCGCGCTCTGCATGCACGCGACAAACATGCGGAGCGCGCGCAACACATGCGTTGCATCCAGTCCGCACATTTTGCGAACATTTCACCAGTATGACTGGCTAAAACTTACTGGTACGGTATGGATGATGTGGAAAACTCTGAGCCCGCGGAGCCCGCCGGTCCCCTCAAACGGCTGGTTTCGATCAGTCGAGCTATCACGGATATGGCGCGCTTTGATCGGGAGTACTACCGTATGCGCAGGCGCTTTCAGTCAGATTCTTGCCGGCGCCGATTCAATCTGGAGAATGGTCATGAAGAATGCATAATGATGTCGTCAGACGGTTTCTTCACGACGAGCACGGCGATTCCTTGGCGGAATACGCCATGTTGCTGGCCCTTCTTGCGGTGACCTTAGCCACCGTGATCGTCGTGTTCAAGGATTCAATCCTGAGCCTCTTCCGCACGACCACCAGCACCTTGGACAGTTCCACCAGCTGACCTTGGCACAATTGATGCCTTTGGAGTGAGTGGAGTATGCAGCACGAGTGACTGAAGTTCCCCCGCGTCGTCCGTCAGATGGCGTCCACGGTCCACCTCACATCTTAGGGTAATCAAATGCAGAGTCTCACCAGTGGTATGGCGCGCTTCCTGAATGACGAAGAAGGCGCCTCGATGGCTGAATACGCCCTGCTACTCGGCGTGATCACGGTCGCCTTGATCACTGTCATCACGCTGTTCCGGAACGCCATTTCGAACATCTTCAGCACGACGACGTCTACGCTCAGCACCGCGAGCTGAGTCTCGGCGCCGAAGGTCGTGCGGCGCGGTCGTGTAGATCGCGCCGCACG
>JBBQXC010000007.1:0-53492 GCA_038210005.1 Gemmatimonadales bacterium | reverse complement strand
CCGGCACTGACGACGCGCGCGTTCCTGTTCTTCGCGTATCCCGCGCAGCTCTCCGGTGAAGTGTGGGTGGCCGCCACGCAGCCTGACGGACGATCGGGTGCCACGTGGCTCGCCTCGTTTGCCGAAGGGTCGGGTCATCTTGAGGGACTCACGTACATGGATGCGTTTCTCGGACGCATTCCCGGCTCCATGGGCGAAACGTCGGTGCTGGCGGTCCTCATCGGTGCGGCGTTCCTGCTCGTGACGCGCATCGCGGCGTGGCAAACGATGCTGGGGGTGCTGGTGGGCACACTGATCACGGCGCAGGGGCTGACGATGCTTGACGCCTCGACCAATCCGATGCTGGCGATGCCAGCCACATACCATCTTGTGCTCGGCGGCTGGGCGTTCGGTGCCGTGTTCATGGCGACCGATCCGGTGTCGTCCGCATTCACACGCACCGGCAAACTCGCCTACGGTTTCGGCATCGGCCTGTTGTGCGTGCTGATCCGCACGGTGAATCCGGCCTATCCCGAAGGCATGATGCTGGCGATTCTGTTCATGAACATGTTCGCGCCGCTGATTGACCATGCGGTGGTGACCGCCAACATTCGACGGAGGGCAGCGCGTCATGGCCAACGCACGGCGTGATTCCTCTGCGTACACGATCGGCTTTGCCGCCCTCGTGTGCCTGGTGTGTGCAGTGCCCATCGCGGCGGCGGCGGTCATGTTGCGACCGCGGCAGGAACAGAATCAACGACTTGACCGACTCACCAAGGTGCTCACGGTCGCCGGTCTCATCGACAGTGAAGCACGGCTGTCGCCCGAACAGATCGAGTCGCGATTCAACGAATATGTCGTCGCTCGACCGATCGACGTCACCGATGGCAGCACGGTCGACACGATCGACACCGAGACGTACGACCAGCGCCGGGCGTCCCGCGATCCGGCGCTCAGCGTGGCCGCGCCGGAGAACGCGGCGCGAGTGTTGCGCGTCCCCAAGGTGGCGGTGGTGTACGAAGTGCGGGAGAACGATCGACTGCGTACGATTGTGGTGCCCATTCAGGGTTACGGACTGTGGTCCACGATGTACGGCTATCTCGCGCTGGAGCCCGATGCGCGCACGGTGTCCGGGATCACGTTCTACGAACACGGCGAGACCGCAGGGCTTGGCGGCGAAATCGAAAATCCTCGGTGGCAGGCTCGTTGGATCGGGCGGCAGGCGATCGACGAAACCGGCGCTGTGCGGCTCGAAGTCATCAAGGGTACCGCCGGCGATCCGGCCACCGATCCGTATCGCATGGACGGACTGTCCGGCGCCACGATTACGGGGCGCGGGGTCTCCGCGACGCTCGATTTCTGGTTGGGCCCGAACGGGTTCGGCCCTTATCTGGACAGAACACGCGCTGAGCGCGGGCGAGGAAACTGAGCATGCTCGACAAAAAGACTCGCGGTGTCCTGCTCGATCCGCTGTTCGAAGACAATCCGATCGCGCGTCAGGTGCTTGGCATCTGCTCCGCCCTGGCGGTCACCACGTTGGTGGCGCCCAGTGTCGTGATGACGCTGGCCGTGATGGCGGTACTGATCGCGAGCAACGTGAGTATCAGCATGATTCGCAATCTCATACCATCGAGCATTCGCATCATCGTGCAACTCACGATCATCTCGTCGCTCGTGATCATCTGCGATCAGGTGCTGAAGGCCTACGCGTACGGCGTGTCGCGACAACTCAGCGTGTTCGTGGGACTGATCATCACCAACTGCATCATCATGGGACGCGCCGAAGCGTTCGCCATGCAGAATGGTCCGAAGGCGAGCGCGCTCGATGCGATCGGGAACGGGATGGGATACGGACTCGTACTGCTCTTCGTCGCGGTGTGCCGCGAGCTGTTCGGCTCCGGCTCCATCCTCGGCTACACGGTGCTGCCACTCGTGCGTGACGGCGGCTGGTACGTGCCCAATGGGCTGATGGTGCTGTCGCCAGCCGCATTCTTCCTGATTGGCGGCATGATCTGGGCACTGCGCGCGTGGAAGCCGTCGCAAGTTGAAGTGGAGAAGGTGGTGGAAATCGAGATTGAGCATGGTCCGGATGTTTCTCGCCACGCGGCCTGAGGGCGCTTCCGTGACCAGTCACTATCTCAGCTTGCTGGTGAAGGCGGTGTTCGTCGAGAACATGGCACTGGCGTTCTTCCTTGGCATGTGCTCGTTCCTCGCCGTGTCCAAGAAGGTGGGCACCGCGATCGGACTCGGTGCGGCCGTCACCTTCGTGCTCGCGATCACCGTGCCCGTGAATCAGCTGCTGCTGCAGCACGTGCTCGGCGAAGGGTCGCTGGCCTGGCTGCATCCGGCGTTCGCCACGGTTGACCTGTCGTTTCTCGTTTTTCTCACGTTCATCGGAACAATCGCCGCCCTGACGCAAGTCGTGGAGATGGTGATTGATCGCTTCGCCCCCGCGCTGTACTCCGCGCTCGGCGTTTTCCTGCCGCTCATCGCCGTGAACTGCGCGATTCTGGGAGGCAGTCTCTTCATGGCCGAGCGGGACTACACGCTGGGTGAGAGTGTGGTGTTCGGCCTGGGCTCGGGAATCGGCTGGATGCTTGCGATCGTGGCGTTGGCCGCTGTTCGTGAAAAACTGCGCTATGCCAATCCGCCGGTCGCGCTGCGCGGCCTCGGTCTCACGTTCATGGTGACCGGGCTGCTCGCGGTGTGCTTCATGGCGTTCGGCGGCATTCAGCTATGAGGAGCTGACCACATGTTGACGGTTTTCACCGGTGTTGGCGCCTTCCTGCTGCTGGTGTTGCTGCTTGTGGCGCTCCTGATGGTGGCGCGCTCGAAGCTGGTGAGTACCGGCGAGGTCACCATCAGTATCAATGACGATGCGGAACGTTCGTTACACGTGCCGAGCGGCTCGACGTTGTTGTCGACGTTGGCGAACAATCAGATCTTCATTCCCTCGGCGTGCGGCGGCAAGGGCACGTGCGGCGTGTGCAAGGTAGAAGTGCTCGAAGCAGTCGGGGCGCTGTTGCCAACGGAAACGAGTCATGTCTCGCCCGGGGAAGCGCGGCACCATGTGCGCTTGTCATGTCAGGTGAAGGTCAAGCAGGACATGAAAGTGCACATCGACGAAGAGATTTTCGGTGTGCGCCGCTGGGCGTGCCGCGTTCGCTCCAACGAGAATGTCGCCACGTTCATCAAAGAGCTCGTGCTCGAGTTGCCGGCGGGCGAAACGGTGCCGTTTCGCGCCGGTGGTTACATCCAGATCGAATGTCCGCCGCACTTGGTGAAGTATCAGGACATCGAAGTGCCCGAGGAGTATCGCGAGGACTGGGAGACGTTCGGGTTGTTCAAGCTCACGTCCACGTCGGCCGAAGCGGTGCAGCGTGCGTACTCCATGGCCAACTATCCCGAGGAGCATGACATCATCATGCTCAACGTGCGCATTGCCACACCGCCTCCGCGCACGTCGGGGCTGCCCCCGGGACTGATGTCGTCGTACATCTTCAATCTCAAGGCGGGAGATGAGGTGGTCATCTCCGGTCCGTTCGGCGAATTCTTTGCCAAGCCCACGACGAACGAAATGTGTTTCATCGGCGGAGGCGCGGGCATGGCCCCCATGCGATCACACATTTTCGATCAGTTCCGCCGGTTGCACACCGATCGCAAAGTCACATTCTGGTATGGTGCGCGCTCGCTGCGCGAAGCGTTCTACGTGGAAGACTTCGACCAGATTGCGAAGGAAAATCCCAACTTCACGTGGACGCTCGCGCTGTCAGAGCCACGCCCGGAAGACAACTGGACCGGTTCGAAAGGATTCATTCACAACGTGCTGTACGAAGAATATCTGTCCAAGCATCCGGCCCCGGAAGATATCGAGTACTACCTGTGCGGTCCGCCCATGATGCTGCAGGCGTGCATGAAGATGCTCGATTCGCTTGGTGTTGATCGCGAGAACATCGCGTTCGACGATTTTGGCTGATCCGGCCGGATGATGGCGCCGGCGAACGCTACAGGCCCGCTGCGTCGGAGTCGGCGCTGGTGGCTGATGCTGTTGGTGTTGGTGGGGATGGCCGCGTTCACGTATCTGCGTCCGTCGCGCAACGCGGCTGCGGCGGTGGCGTTTGACGGCCGTACCATGGGCACGACGTATCGCGTGGTGCTCGGCCCGTCAGGATCCGCCGCCGACGCGGACGCGCTGCAGCAGAGTGTTGATTCACTGCTGCTGGCAATCAACACGAGCATGTCCACGTACGACCCGCAGTCTGAGCTGTCGCGCTTCAACGGGTTTGCGGACACCACGCCGGTGTCGATTTCGGCGGCGTTTCGCAGTGTGGTGCAACAGGCGCTCGATGTCTACAGGGCATCCGACGGCCACTTCGATGTCACGGTTGGTCCGTTGGTGGATGCGTGGGGCTTCGGGGCAGCTGAACGTGCTCCCGGTCCGCCGAGCCGCGCCATGCTCGATTCACTCCGTGCCTTCGTCGGCTCGGAGAAGTTGCGGCTCGACGAGCAGGGATTGTCCAAGTCTGACGCGCGCGTGCGTGTGGATCTGTCAGCGATTGCGAAGGGATTCGCGGTCGATCAGGTGTCGGTGCTGTTGACCGCGCGCGGCCTGCCCGAGCATCTGGTGGAGATCGGCGGTGAGCTGCGGGGGCGCGGGCTCAATGTGCGCGGCGAACCGTTCCGCGTGGGTATTGAAGAGCCCGATCCTGATCGCATCACTGTGCGCCTGGCCGTGGCGCTGGATGATCGCTCGCTCGCGTCGTCGGGCAACTACCGTAACTTCTACGAAGTGGATGGGGTACGATTCGCACACACGATTGATCCAAAAACCGGCGCTCCGGTCCGCCACACGTTGCTCGCGGTGTCTGTGCTGCACATGGAGTGCTCGCTCGCAGATGCGTGGGCCACGGCGCTCATGGCGGCGGGAGCCGACAAGGCGTGGTCGCTGGCGCAGGCGAACGGACTCGATGTGTTGCTGCTCACTGACGGTGGCGACGGACGAGTGGACGAGCGGCTGACCGCCGGATTTCAGCGTGCCGTTCGTCGCATACCGAACTAGCGAGGAGTTCGCACCATGATGATGCTTGCACTGACAGTGGCCGTGATTGCGATCGCCATGGGCGCGATGGCGCTCGGCGTGATGATTTCGGGTAAACGCCTGAAAGGCTCATGTGGCGGAGAAGGTGGTGCCGATTGCGCCTGTGAGCTTGCCGGCCTCAAGCGAGATGGTCGTGCCTGCGCGAGTGCTGACGCGGCGCGCGAGCCCGGCCTCAGGGATCGATGACAGCAATCGGGCAGGTGAGCGGCTCGGAACCGCGCTGCATTCCTTTCCGACGCGGCAACACCGCATTCGTCGGCCGCCAGTGGGCCGCGGCCTTACTGCTGGGCGCCGAGGCTGTCTGAATCGCGCCCAGCGCGGCGCGGCAGGTCACAGGTGCGATCGACGGCACGATCGAAAAGAGATCGACGAACTCCGATGCTTCGCGACGAGGGGCGTGGTGCGAGTCGGCCCATGGGCCGAGCCAGAAGGCGGCCGCTCGCCCATCGGTGATGTCGACGACGTGCAGCGTGGACGGCCAGCTCACACGAATTTTCGAGGTGCTGATCCCCATCACCAGCCCGTCCCACGCGAAATGCCTGTGCACCAGACCATACGCGACACGGCCAAACCCAGCGACATGCCACGCCCCGCCGCGGCCTCGACCGGCAGCGGCATCGCCGCCTGCAGATTGCTCATCTCGAGCAGATTGCGGGCGACGGAAGTGCGTCTGGAAGAAGTGCGACGCCGCTGAGGAACAGCAGCATATTCGCCGCCTTGGCGTAGCGCACAAATGTCGCGCTGCGCCGCCAGTAGCTGATCGCGATGAGGATGACACACAACGCAAGGAACTGTCCGATTTCGTCGCCGACGTTGAAGGCGAGCAGGTTCGGCACGAGTCCATCCTTCGCTAACTCAAAGTCGAGCATCTTCGTGGCGAGGCCGAGACCGTGGCAGAGCCCGAACAGCATCGTTGCCGCGCGCGAATCTGGCTGGCGACCGAACCACTTCGCCAGAACGCCGAGGTTGTCGAGCGCCTTGTACGCGACCGATGCGCCAATGATGGCATCGATGAGATACGCGTTGATGCTGACTCCCGCCAGCACACCGGAGACGAGCGTGATGGAATGACCAAGCGCAAAGAGCGTGACGTAGACGCCAATATCTTTGAGTCGATACAGATAGAAGATGACGCCGAACAGAAAGAGCAGATGATCGTAGCCCGTTACCATGTGCTGCGCGCCCAAGTAGAGGAACGGCACGATGCGAATGCCGAACGTCTCCATGATGTAGCCCTTGTCGCCGGCGGTCACACCGTGCGCCCATGCCACGGCAGGCAACGCAGAAGCACCGATGGCGAGGAATGCGACCGCCGCCCGAGTCCGTAGAAGCGAGGGCGTAGAAAGTCGGCCGTCGTACGGTAGGCTGCCAGAAGGTTTCATGAGCATGGTCGAACAGGGAGTGGATCGCGTCCGTTCGCCGGGGCGGCGTCACGGAGGTCATCGTCAACCACGACCGTTGCAGCCACACGCTCCCCGAACGACCTTGGTGACCGTGAGCGTCTCGCCGCTGGCGACGCGTTGCAGCACCCGGCCGCTGATATTGCGGAGCTCGCGCACAGAAATGTTGTGCATCACCTTGGTGTATCACGCGTGATACAGGCGCCAAGACCGCGTTCGCGGAGCCGCCGCGCTACGCCCCCCCCCCCCCCGCGTCGATTGGGCCGCCGAACGAGCTGCCCTGCCCTCCGGAGAGGCCCGTGCGCAAACTTTGCACCCACTCCCGTCTCTGACGCGCGCGCGGGTCCTACGACGGCATTGAGGTGCGAGTCCTGCTTCCGGTGGAGTGCGAAATCTCTAAACGGCAGTACGAGCACACCTCCCAGGAGGTGTGTCCGCAGAATACCTCATTTGCTCGAGCGCTGGCGGAGGCGGCGTTCGCGTCGCGAGAGGGATTCGATGCACCTGAGGCGCGAAAGCTTGCGCGCAATGTGGCAATCGTGTTCGGCGACGTCGGCACGCGCGATAACGTGCCCCGACTCGACGCTGCGCTGCAGCACGACGCTCCGCTCGTACGCGAGCATGCCGGGTGGGCGTGGGCAAGGACTTCGACCGGAAGATGGCGGCGGATTGACCGAGTCGGGGACGCGCGCGCTCCGACCGCGACTCACGACAGTGCCGCGCTACTCGGCGACTTCAATTGCACCCGCACCACGGAGATGCGCCGCCCTTCCATTTCCTTCACCGTGATGCGCGCGGTCGCATGGTCAACCGACTCCCCGACCGTCGGGAACCGGCCAAGAGAAGCGATCACCATGCCGCCGACCGTGACATATCCGCGCCGGCTTCCGTCCTCAGGGACATCGATGTCGATGGCCGCTTCGAGATTGGTGAGCGGCGTCGAGCCGCCGACCAGCCACGAGCCATCCGGCTGGCGCACGATGTCCGGCGGCGTGGTGTCTCCCAGCTCCGGCATGTGGCCGACAAGGGCCTCCACGATGTCGTCCATCGTCGCAACGCCGGTCATGCCGCCGAATTCGTCCAGCACGACCGCCGTGTGCAGCCGCGCAGTGCGAAACGCCTCCAGCAACCGCAGCACGGGCATCGTCGACGGCACGAAAAGCGCTTCGCGCAGCACCGATCTCAGGTCGAGTGGACGTCCATGCAGACACTGCGCCAGCAGCGCTTCGGCGTGCACGAGGCCGAGCACGTGCTCTGCATTCCCATCGCAGACAAGAAACGGCGACGCCGTCGTCTCTGCGATTTGCCGACGCAGCGCTTCGCCCGAGGCGCCCAGATCCACCCAAGCCAAGTCGAGCCGGGGTGTCATGATCGTGCTCACACTTCGATCGCCCAGGCGAAACGTGTTTTCGATGATCTCATGCTCCACCGGCGCGACGGCACCCGCTTCATGCCCTTGCTCCACCATCGCGCGAATATCCTGCTCCGTCACACCGGCATCGACCGTTGCGCGGATGCCGAGTACGCGGAACACCAGGTTGGTGGAGCCGGTAAGGAGCGCGACCAGGGGCGCGCCAACGCGCGCGATGGACCGCATCGGCTGCGCGACGAGCGAAGCCACCCGTTCGGGATTGCGGAGCGCGATACGCTTGGGCACCAGCTCGCCAAAAATCAGCGAGAGATAGGAAATCGCCGTGACCACCATGGCCAACGCGATGGGGTCGGCGTAGTTGCCGAGCCAGCGTACGTCGCGCATCGCATCGGCCAACGCCTCGCTGATGCCGATGCCTCCAAACGCGCCCGCGAGCACGCTCACGAGGGTGATGCCAACCTGAACCGTCGAGAGAAAGTTCGTCGGATGCGAGGCGAGTTCGAGGGCGGTCCTTGCACCGGCGTCGCCATCCTCGGCCCAGTGCTCCAGGCGCGTTTTTCGCGCGGACACGAGCGCCATCTCCGACATCGACAACACGCCGTTGACGACCAGCAGCAACAAAATGACGGCGACTTCGAGTGCGATGCCCGCCATGAGGATACGTACCGGAAAAAGACGAGAAGTTTGCGCCGGCGCTCAGTGGCCGCTCAGCTCGATGTCTCGTCGTCCGAGCACATCCTGCACATAGAGCAGGGTCACGAGCACCACCGCCACGGCCGCCAACGGCGTTGCCAAGGCGACGCCGAGCAATCCTCCCAAGGCGGCCAGCACCAGTTGCGCGAAGATGGTAAACGCCGGCGGCAATGAGATGGTTTTGCGGTCGATCACCGGCGCCAACACGAAGCTCTCGACGGTCTGCACACCGGCGTACAGCAGCACCACCCAGAGGGCCTGCCGTGGGCCCTGCGCGAACGCGAGCAGCACGGCGGGGACGGCCGACAGGATCGGTCCGATATTCGGAATGAACGACAGCAGAGCCGCCAGGAGCCCGAGGACGAACGCGAGCGGCACGCCGAGGAGCCAGAGACCCACGGTCGTCGTCACACCAATGATCGCCATGGAGATCAGCCGTCCCAGGAGCCACCACCAGAGCGTGTCATAGAGCCGGTCCAGCACCTCGCGGCCGCGCGCGACGTTACGCGCCGGGAGCAGGGCCAGGAGGCCACGCCGATACGGACCCGGCGACCCCGCCATGACGATGCCGACGAAGGTAATGACCGCGAAGCTCGTGGCCGCACTGAACGTGCGCGAGAGAACGCCCGTCGCCTGTGTGATCGCGCCATGCTGGTCGGGTAGCAACTCCGATAGGTCCGGCGCGGCGTCGATGACGCGCTGTCCCCAGTCGTAGCGTGCAAGCTGCGTCTTGAGCTGACCGGCCGCCTGCGGCAACTCCTTGCCTAACGCGCTCAGCTCGCTCGCGATGGCCGGCCCGCGGATAACGAAGGCCCCGACGACACAGCCGACGAGCGCGAGCACGACGACCACCAACCCCCAACTGGCAGGGAGACGCGTGTGGTGGCTCACCACGGTGGCGAGCCGACGAAGGAATACAGCAAGGAGCACGCCCGCGAAGACGAGCAACAGGACGTCGCGGGCAAACCACAGAACGAGGAGGACGACCACCACCGCAACGGCGACGCCGACCACGACGAGCGAGCGGCGGGCGACACTCGACAGCGAGCCGCTGCGGCCTGCCGACGGCGGCGTCGGTGGCGGCGCGTCGGCCGTCATCTCGACATGCGCGGGCCGGGTGTCGCCTTGCACTGAACTACGAGCCACCACTGACGGCCTTGGCGCCCTTATTGACGAGTCCCCAGACAATGAGCACGACACCCACCATCACGACGAGATGCACGAGCCCGCTCACGATGTGGAAGCCGAGCCACAAGATACCCCAGATGACGACGAGCACTACGCCAAGCCAAACAGCCACATGCATACGAGCCTCTTGCGCGGCGACCGCGCGGTTCGGAGTCGACCACCACTGGATCAAGAACCGTTCCGCCACCGTTCGCGCTCGCGCGCGTCGGTTGTTCTCGTAAGGTCGGACGGCCGCAGGCTCAATACGCGCAGATGGGGCCAACACGTGTATTTGCTACGATTTCAGGATCCCGTGCTGAGCGGCTGCAGAAAACGATGTTGCCGACACAGTTCCCCGGACGTGTGACCGTGCAACCACACATGCTCGAAGCCTCACGCCGGGCCGGCATTCGCGGCGAGACCACATCTCGACGGCGTTGATGCGTTCTCACTATCGCACTCGTGCGCGCGTTTTACGGCACCGCCAAGGCCATGCGCTATTCTGGCTGTGGCTGCGCCGACTCGCCACGTCATCGGTGTGGTTACCGAGCGCGACGTGTGCTGCGGCGTGTCCGCCGACGACCAGCGTGCGTCCGAGGTCGGCGTGGCGCAAATCATGCGCTCCGCCACCGCATGCTGTGGAGTGGAGGAATCGGCCGACGCGGTCCGCGCGAAGCGGCACGATCATCATGCGACGAGCCTCCCGTCGTAGAGAAGGCTGGCTGCTACTGCGGGACCGTCAGCGTCGGCCCGCATCCTTGGTTGGCACTCCACGGAAGTGCCGTGGCAAGAGCCGCGTGAACACCGGTCGTTGAACCAGAAACGGAATTGATTCATGCCACAATCCAGCACCACGAACCGCAGGTTCGTTCTCGCCGAACGGCCCACGGGAGAACCCGACGACCACACGCTGCGCCTGACGACTGAGGATTTGCCGACCCCCAGCAAATCACAGATGCTGCTGCGCAACGAGTATCTGTCGCTCGACCCGTACATGCGTGGCCGGATGAGCGACGCACCTTCCTACGCCGCACCGGTCAAGATCGGCGACGTCATGGTCGGCGGCACAGTCGCACAGATCATCACGTCTGATATCGACGGGTTCGCCGAAGGCGATTGGGTTGTGGCTTTCGGTGGCTGGCAGGATTACGCGCTGTCTGACGGCACCGGCGTGATCAACATGGGTCCGAACCCCAAGCACCCGTCTTGGTCGCTTGGCGTGCTCGGCATGCCGGGCCTAACCGCTTGGTCGGGACTCACGCAGATCGGTCAACCAAAGGCCGGCGAAACGCTCGTGGTTGCGGGGGCTAGTGGTCCGGTCGGTGCGACCGTCGGACAGATCGGCAAGATCCTCGGCTGTCGCGTCATCGGTATCGCTGGTGGGGCCGAGAAATGCACCCATGTGGTGAACACGTTGGGCTTCGATGCGTGTATCGACTACAAGGCCCACGATTTTCCCGTCACGCTCAAGCGTGCGATACCATACGGCATCGACATCTATTTCGAGAACGTCGGCGGTGCGGTGTTCGACGCGGTACTCCCTTTGCTGAACCCGTCTGCGCGCATCCCGGTGTGCGGCCTGATCTCGCAGTACAACGCCACGTCATTGCCCGACGGACCCGACCGGATGAACTACCTGATGGGCCAGATCCTACGAAAGCGAATGACAGTGCGTGGCTTCATCGTCTTCGACGATTTCGGCCATTTCTATCCGGAGTTCACCAAGCAGATGGGCGATTGGATAGCGCAGGGTCGAATCAAATACACGGAGGAAATTATCGTTGGGCTGGAACGAGCACCCGAAGCATTCGTTGGCCTGCTGCGAGGCGAAGCGTTCGGCAAGCGTGTCATCAAGTTGACAGACTAAAACACATCATCAACGGCGATAGACCGATGAAGATTCTCATGATGCTCGCGTCGCACGACCAACTCGGCGAGACCGGCAAAAAACCGGCTTCTGGCTCGAGGAATTCGCCGCGCCGTACTGCATCTTCAAGGACGCTGGGGCGGATATCACGTTGGGGATCTCTCCGAGGACATCAACAGCAGGCGGTTGATCGAGGCGTTCTCCGCGAGCGACCGTCCCATTGGCGCAGTCTGCCACGCGCCGGCGGTAGGCAAGCCCGCCAAGGGCACCGACGGCAAGCCGCTCGTTTCCGAGCGGAACGTGACCGGCTTCACCAATACCGAGCGAGCAGGCGCGGGCCCGACCGACGTCGTTGCGTTCGTGGTAGAGGACATGCTGAAGGCCAAAAGTGCCACTACCACAGGGGCGATGATCGGGCCGCTTTCGTCGTGACCGACGGCAAGCTCGCGACAGGCCAAAACCCGGCGTCGTGCGCCGACGCTGCGCGCAGGCTGCTGGCGTTGCTGAAGACGGGCTGATCCGGTCACACGGACACCAAGCTGACTCCGCCTGGATTGTCGGAGCGGAGCTGTGACGATGAGCACGCCGGGGAAGCCAACGCGACGGGTGTCAAGCGCCGAGCACGCGTCCGTCGTTCCTCCAGCAGCAGATCTCCGCTGGCCACGATCTTCTTCATGTTCGTCGCCGACGCGTGGAGGTTCACGTAGAAACTCCCGCTATCCGGGAGCGCCATCCGGGAGCGCTACCTTCCCCTCGGCCGTGCCCTTGGCGTCGACGCGAAGTGGCGTGTACGCGCTCGCGTCGCCTGCGCACCAGGCCATACGCGAGCACGGAGGAGAGCGTGAGCAGCAAGGTGACAGCGACGAATGGCAATCGCCGTATCGGTCACCGCGTGCGCATCTACTTCATCTCCTTCAGCACGAGATACTCGCCACCGGTCTTGAGCGTGACACGCACCGCCTTCGCTGAACGATTGCGCCAGAACCATCCGTGCATGCCATCGTACACGGCCACGAGGTCCCCTTTGTCTGCTGACGCCGTGCCCGTCGCGTAGCTGTGCGCGGCGAATCCTTTCGGTGGATTGGGTGGCTCACTCGCGCCCCCTGGGATATCGCGACATACTCCCAATGCCCGGATCGAAATTCTTATCACGAACTGCGACAGCGGATCTGAGTATATGTTGAACCAGTGGCGTCCCAACGTTTTTCAGAGGAGAACGAGCTGAATGGGCTCGACATCCGGGTCTGAATGGTGAGGCGGTGGCGTAAGGAGTTGCAGGATCGGAGCTTGCTCGAACAGGGGCACACTCAGGATCTGAAGCATTTCGTACACGCGATGACGCTCACGTGGCAGACGTTTCTTCGCGGCGGGCCAGCAAGACGTCCGTGTCAATGGCGATCCAGCGGTGCGCCCGCACCGCGTGCTCGCACCGCGTGCTCGCACCGCGTGCTCGCAGACCACCAGGCACGGCGTGATGCGTCGGTACGGCGTGAACCGCGGGGCTTTCGGCGACCTCGGCGCCATCGGACGGCCAGCTGGTTCACGCGAAGCTCGCGGAGGACGCGAAGAGACGCGAAGCACCGCAAAGAACACAATGATCGAGCATGGCATCGCGCCGGTGGCTGGGGGCGCGCCGAACCCTTCCTCATGCTGTTGCTGTTCTTCGCGTGCCTTCGCGTGCCTTCGCGATCTTCGCGCCCTTCGCGTCAATCGCGGTGCGTGCGGCGGCGGCGGATCTCTCGGACAGCCAACTGGTTCACGCGAAGGACGCGAAGGACGCGGAGGACCGCAAAGAAACACGGATCGAGATGGGCATCGCGCCGGCGGACCGGGGCGCGCCGAACCACCACTCAGGTGTGGTGCGGTTCTTCGGCGCACGACGGTCCCGCGCGCCTCAGCGCAAACGACCGACCTGCATCGCCTCGCCGTTCAAATCGAGACCAGACGAACCGACCCCGTTGACCAAGCCCATCAACCACTTACACCGCTCCGACGTGAAAACGTTGGGACACTACTGCTTTGTCATCGAGACTTGAAGTTCGATGCCATGCTCGATTGTGCGGGACATGACGTCGATCTGGTGCTGAATCGACTGCGTCGTTTCTCCGGTGCTCCAGAGATGAATGAATGGACCCACTCTGCTGCCTTGCCTGGCGGTAAACGCGAACTAGGCCGAACATCACCGCCAAGCTCGAACCTGACATCCATCTGGGGAGCGCCGTCGAGAACAGGGCAACTGGCGCAAACGAATCTTGCGATTAGAACGAGTACGGAGGCGAACAGAAGAGGCGGCGGGACCGGACCGGTCACCGCCGCCATCTTCACATGTCGTTCACCGTAAACCGAATACCACCAGAAGCAGACAGGCGACTATTACAGACTTTCCAACGCATTACGAGAGATGGCGCGACCGATTTACGAGAGACTGTCCACACCGACACACCCGCCGATCGGTGTGAGTCCCCACACAACAGGCCTTACTTCACCGCGTTCACCATGTCGAAGATCGGCAGGTACATCGCGACGATCATACCGCCTACCACGACGCCGAGGAACACGATCATGACCGGCTCGAGCAGGGAGAGCAGCGCGCTTACGGCAGCGTCGACTTCGTCGTCGTAGAAGTCGGCGATCTTGCTGAGCATTTCGTCCAGCCCACCGGTTTGTTCACCGACGGCGATCATACTGATCACCATGGGCGGAAACACTTCCGACTTCTGCAGCGGGCCGGCGATGGTGTCACCGCCGGCGATGCTGGCCCGGCTACCCATGATGGCGTCCTGCACCACGCGGTTGCCCGAGGTGCGGGCAGTGATTTCGAGGCCATCGAGAATGCTGACGCCGGACGAGATCAGGGTGCCGAGTGTACGGGTGAAGCGCGACACGGCCGACTTGCGAAGCACGTCGCCGAGCACGGGCACTTTGAGCAAGAACTTATCGATGATCAGCTGACCACCGGGGGTGGCGTAGAACCGCTTCGTGAAGAACGCGAGTCCGGCACCGCTGATGAGGATGCCCCACCAATAGGTGGTGAGGAAATGCGACAGCGCGATCACGACCTTCGTGGGGAGCGGCAGCTCCATGCCCACGCTGTCGAACATGCTGCTGAATACCGGGATGACCTTCCAGAGCAGAATGACGACGCACAAGCCGGCGACGCAGAGAATGACGGTGGGATAGATCATGGCGCCCTTCACCTTGCGGACGAGAGCGTCGTTCTTTTCCATGAAGATCGCGAGGCGATTCAGGATCGTATCGAGGATACCACCGGCTTCGCCGGCCGCGACCATGTTGGTGTACAGGTCGCTGAAGGCCTTGGGATGCTTGCGCATCGCGTCGGCCACCGTGTTCCCCGACTCCACGTCGAACACGACTTCGCGCACCACCGCGGCCAGCGCCTTGTTCTCGCTCTGGCGAGCGAGAATATCGAGCGCCTGCACGAGCGGCAGGCCGGCGTTGATCATCGTGGAGAACTGTCGCGTGAAGATCACGATGTCGCGCATGCCGATCGACCCGCCGGTCTTCTTCGGCGTGGATCGCGACTCGTCGACCTTGATGATCGTGAGGCGCTGGCGGCGGAGCTGGGCCACCGCGTCGTCGCGACTGGGCGCGTCGATCGTGGCTGATTTGAGCTCGCCGTTGGTACCGCGCGCGGTGTAGGTGAACGTAGGCATGGTGTCAGGTAGTCAGAGTGCGGAGAACCACTACAACAGCGTCAGGAGTTACCGTCGTCCGAGGCTGCCAGCGACGGCACGATCGCCGGACCGGTTGGCGGGCGGAGCCGAGAGATTGTCGTCGTTCGGACCCTTGCCGATCATGCGCAGGAACTCGTTCGGGTCGCCCGACGCGCGCACGCACTCGTCGGCACTGACCTGGCGGGACACATACAGCTGGTACAGCGCGTCGTTCATCGTCTGCATACCGTACTTTTTACCCGCTTGCATGAGCGAGTAGATCTGATGCACTTTGTCGTCGCGGATCAGCGCGCGCATGGCTGGTGTCATGACCAGAATTTCCGCGGACATGGCGCGTCCGCGCCCGCTGATCTTGGGCAACAAGACCTGCGTGATGATGCCTTCGAGCGTGAACGCCAGCTGCGCGCGCACCTGGCTCTGCTGGTGCGCCGGGAAGACGTCGATGATGCGGTTGATCGCTTCGGCCGCGCTGTTGGTGTGGAGCGTGGCGAAGACAAGGTGACCGGTTTCGGCGATGGTGAGCGCGGCCTGGATCGTTTCCAGGTCGCGCATTTCGCCGATCAGGATGACGTCGGGGTCTTCACGGAGCGCGTACTTGAGGGCCGACGCGAAGCTCTTGGTGTCGGCGCCGACTTCGCGCTGATTGATGATGCAGTTGCGATGCCGATGGATGAATTCGATCGGATCTTCAACGGTGATGATGTGTCCGCGCCGTTCGGTATTGATCTTGTCGATCATCGCGGCCAGCGTGGTGCTCTTGCCGGAACCGGTGGGGCCGGTCACGAGCACGAGGCCGCGCGGACGGTCGGCGAAACCGGCGATCACGGGCGGCAGCTGCAGATCGTTGAACGTCTTGATGTGAAATGGAATGCATCGAATCACCATGCTCACGCAGCCGCGTTGTTTGAACACGTTGCCGCGGAATCGGGAGAGATTCGCAATGCCGAACGAGAAGTCGAGCTCGTCCTCCATTTCGAATCGCTTCTTCTGGTTTTCCGTGAGCACCGAATACGCCAGCTGCAGCGTATCCCGAGGCGTGAGCACATGGTCGATACCGGAGTTCACGATATCACCGTCGACCCGCAGCTTCGGCCGGTCACCGGCTGAAACGTGCAGGTCGGACGCATTCCGCTCGATCATTTCATCGAGCAGCGTACGGAGGGATACGGGGGTCTGGGCGGGAGCAGTCATCGCGCGGGCAGTCGTGAACGGGGCGCCATTCGGCGTCCCGGATGTGGACGAGCGCTACGGTGGAGAGGAAACCCCACCGTCACACAAACTCAACTTGCTGTTTCACGGATGACCTGATCGAGTGTGGTCACTCCCTTGAGCACCTTGAGCCAGCCGTCCATGCGGAGCGACAGCATACCCTCATCGATCGCGGCGTCGCGCAGCACTTGCACGTCCGCGTTCTGCATCACCAGCTTCTTGAGCGTCTGGGTCAGGAACATCACTTCGTAGAGCCCCTGACGACCCTTGAGCCCCGTACCGCCGCAGGCATCGCATCCGTGCCCCTTGAAGTAGGGCAACTCGCCGAACGTGGTGTCGAGCGACAGATTCGTGAGGAACGGTACGGCCTCCGGCGTGGCCCGCGACCTGGCGTTGTCGAGCGCTTCGTCGGTGAACTTGAGTTCGCGCAACGTGGTCGTGGCCTTCACCTTGGCGCCGGCGAATTCGGCGGCGTCCGGCGTGTACTTCATCTTGCACTTGCTGCAGATCCGGCGCACGAGTCGCTGAGCCAGGATCAGATTGAGCGCGGACGCCACGTTGAACGGCTCGAGCCCCATGTCCAGCAAACGGGTGATCGTCTCGGGCGCGGAGTTGGTGTGCAGCGTGCTCATGACCATGTGGCCGGTGAGCGCGGCCTTGATGGCGATGCCGCCCGTCTCGAGGTCTCGGATCTCGCCGACCATGATGACGTTCGGGTCCTGACGGAGGAACGCCTTCAGCGCGGCCGCGAACGACATGCCGATTTCGGTGCGGACCTGCACCTGATTGATCCCGAACAGGTTGTACTCGACGGGATCTTCGGCGGTCATGATATTCGTGTCGCCGTTGTTGATCTTCGAGAGCGCCGAGTACAGCGTGGTCGTCTTGCCCGAGCCCGTGGGGCCGGTGACCAGGACCATACCGTACGGATTCGCGATCGCTTCCATCAGTTCGCGTTCGGCACGCGGTTCGATTCCGAACTTCTCGAGATCGAGCGTGAGATTTCCCTTGTCGAGAATTCGAAGTACGACCTTTTCACCGAACAGCGTGGGGAGCACGCTGACGCGGAAGTCGATGACTTTCTTGCCGACCTTCAGCTTGATGCGCCCGTCCTGCGGGACACGGCGTTCGGCGATGTTCAGCGACGCCATGATCTTGAAACGCGAAATCAGCGCCGCGCGCATCTTGAGGGGCGGCTTCATGACTTCGGCCAGCGCGCCGTCGATCCGATAGCGCACGCGCAGCTCGTGCTCGAAGCATTCGAAGTGAATGTCCGAGGCGCCTTTATGCACCGCATCGACGAGGATGGCGTTGATGAGTTTGACGACCGGCGCTTCATCGACCTGCGCCGCCAGCACGCTCGCGTCCTGCGCCTCTTCCTGCGCCTCGAGCACTTCCACATCGTCTTCTTCGGCGGCGGCGATGTCCTGCAACACCGACTGCATGTGGACTTCGTTCGCTTCGTAGTGCTTCTCGATGGCCGCGCGCATCGAGTACTCACCCGCGAGCACCGGAACGATGTCGTAGCGCGTGATGAACTTGAGATCGTCGATCACCGACATGGCGGTCGGGTCGGCGATCGCCACCGTCAGCTGTCGTCCATCGCGCTTGAGCGGCAACACGGTGTGCTTCGACGCCAGCTCAGCCGGGATGAGCTTGAGCAGCCGCGTATCGACCTCGAAGCGCGCGAGGTCGACGGCCGGCATGCGGAACTGTCGTGCGAGCATGCGCACGACGTCCGTTTCCGCCACGAATCCCAACTTGACGACGGTCAACCCAATGCGCTGGCCCGGCGTGGCGGACTGCTCCTGCAACGCCTTCGCCAGTTGTTCGCGACTGAGTAGCCCCTCTTTGACGAGGAGATCGCCGAGCCGTTCGGTGGCCCGACCAGAGAGAGGTGCAGCAGGAGCAGCCATGGATGCTGATATTCGGCTAGGAAACGGGTAACGCGCGCGGGTTTGGCGAGGCGGGGGCCTCACTTTGGAATGGACTGTGCCTTCCGGAAAACGTCACCAGAGGAGCGAGTAACCGTGCCGTTGCCGGCCCGATGCCACGCACGTGACGGAGGCTTTCCAGCGACTCGAACGGGCCGTTCTTCTCGCGCCACGCCACGATACGTGCGGCGAGCGCAGGACCGACTCGAGGCAGCCGCTCCAATTCCGCGGCCGACGCGGCGTTCACGTCGATCGGCGGGACCGGATCCGGCACTCGTGTGCTATCGAGCGTCGACCGCGTGAGGCGTCGGCTCGAGGCCGTGCGGGGCGTGCCCGCCTTCGCCGTTCTGCTTTTCTTGGTGCTCAGCTCGCGCCGTGCGGAGTCGACGGCGGCGATCTGGGCGTCGAGGGCGCGGGTGGCGAGGTCAGCGCTCGGGGGCGGCCCCTGCTCTGCCCCGGCCAGATCGCGGGCCAGCGACCGCGTGCTCACGACCCGCGCCCCGCCGCCGATCACGGCGACGGCAGCGAGGAACAGTAGGGCCTGTCGTTCGGCGGGCGTGGGCATGGAGCCACGGTAGTGACACTGAGCACCGCTGCGGTAACCCGCGCGACGCCGGCATCATCTATTTGCCGCGCACGTTACCGCTTGCCGCGCACGTTACCGCGCACGCTCGCGTGTGGGCGCCAGCCTCGCGGATCACCCGAACACCGCACGGACGGTCCGTCACGCCGCGACGCCCCCGATGGCGGCTCGGCACCTTCCGTGGTGACCATTGCTGTTCATCGGCGACGATTCGTGCGAATCCGCGGTCAGGCGGTGCTGCAGTGGTCGCAAACAACGCCTCGGTTTGACCTGAACAGCCACATGCCGTCGTCACCGCGCTTTCACGAACACCTCCCGCCCACGCCACGCGCGCTACCTGAGATCGCCGGCGAAGAAGCGGAGCTGCAGCACGGCGCTGAAGATCAGATTCGATGTCTGCCGGTTGAAGTTGCGGTCGAAGTTCACCACCCGTGAGCCGGTCAGACTGAACGTGAGCAGCTCCGACAGATCCGTATCGGCGTTGAAGTTGAACGCGCGGCGGCCGTTGTCGGTGAGCACCGACGGCGCGATCGTCACCACCTCACCCGCCGCGCTGGTGGACGACGAGCCCTGGACGACCGTCTGTGATGCTTCGCTCTGATACGACAGCGACGTGCGCACGGTCGCGTTCCGTGTCGTGAAGCGCTTGGGGACCTTGAACCGCCGGGCCACGTCGAAGGCCATGCGCCGCGTATCACCGGTGGTGAGCGAGCCGGGGCGGCTGTCTTCGCGCTGTGTGCGATCGAGCGAGGCGTTCGTGGTGACACCACCCAGAAAAGCCCAGGTGATTGCTCCCGAGAGCGGCTGGCTGCGCGCCGTGGTCCGGCTGCGATCGGCCAGACCACCGGTCTCGTTGGGGATCATCGTTTCCTGTTCGCTCACGAGATAACGTCCGTTCACGTTCAGCATCGTGATCACCTTTCGCAGTCGCACCGGACGCCAGCTCCAGCGCACCGAATAGTCGGGTTTCACCAGCTGTGTGCTGGTAATCACGGCCTGGAACCCGTCGAACGTACGCCGCGTCCACGTTTCGGTCGTGCCGTTCTCGAGGCGCGACTGCACCGTGAGCGAGAACGGCAGATTCAGCGAGCCCGTCGCGGTCGCCCGTCGCAGACGGCCGGCGGTGGTGGCCAGCCGTGTGTCGAGTCCACGGAACGACTGGATGCCGCCGAGTCCCAGTTGATAGCCCCAGCCGGGAATGAAGGCGGTGTTGTCGTAGTTCGACGTAAGACTCTGCTGCCATGATACGTCGACGGGGGCGAAGATGCGTCCCAGTCGATTGGCGAACGTTTTCTCCTTGGTTCGCGACGTAATCAGACGACCGAAGTCGAACGTCGTGCCCGCACTCAGCGTTTGTGCGGCGCCCAAGCGCTTCGGCAGCCGATAGGCGCCCGTCGAATCCTGTTCACGCAACAGCGCGCGCGCGTTCGGATCCTTGTTCAGGTTGAACGTGGAGTTGAAGTCGAGACGCGGACGCAACCACACGGCGAGCGTGGGTTGAAAGAGGATGGCCGACGTGAGCGACCGCTCGCGCTCGAGCCCCAGTGTCGTCCCGAGTACCTGCAAGCGCTCGGCGGATGCCGCCTGTCCACGATCCGTACTGTCCGGCAGCAACGAGGTGGTGCGATAGTCGCGCAGGTCGAGCAGTTGACGCGCGTTCATGGAGGCGGTGAAGCCCACCGATGGGCGGAATTCGAGTGTGCCGCTGTTCTGCCAGAAGTGCGTGAGTCCGTTCGCGACCTGCCCCGTATCCGTCGGCGACTCGGCCGCCTTGGTGAACGACGTACTCGAGTTCGCGTTGCGCGCCAATGAGCTCGACAACCGGAATGATGTGGGCGACCACCGGAACCGCTGCCCACGGAAGTTGCGAATCGTTTCACTCTCGCGCAGGCCACGCGGCAAGATGGTGAAGAGGGCGTCGACGACCCGCGGCAGCTTCGAGTCACGCGTTTCGTCGGACAGATTGAGCGACGCACCCAGCACGTACGCGCTGTTGGTGGCTTCCTGGAACGCGCTCCGCGACGCGGCAGTCGACCAGGTGCCGTTGAGCGTGAGACCGTTCACGAGCGGCGCATACCACCCACCGCCCATCGGCGTCGCGCGTCGCAACGCGAGGGCATAGTTCATGCGCCGGTCTCCGGGATTGCGCAGGCCTTCGATGCCGCTGGCGCGGACGTCGGTGCGATTGATGAACAGCTGATCGACGCCGGAGCCCACGTAGTCCACACTGAATGGCATCACAATGCCGAGCCGTGACGGCAGCATGCGCTCGAGATGCAGCGTGGTGCCGACACTCACGCCGCTGGTGGTCAGGAACGACGGTGTTTCGTTGAGCTGTCGGAAATTCGGATCGCGACGGCTCACGTTCACGCGGAAGTCGGCGAGATCGCCGGCATTCACCGCGAGCCCGAGTTCGCCGGCGAAGCCGATGTCGTCGACGACGTCGGTGAGACGCATGTCGTTGACCCACAGTTCGAGCGTATCGTTGCTCATGATACCCGTACCGCCATGCGGCACGCTGTCCACGCGCACGAGTCCGACGGACATTTCCTGCACACCAGCCAGATTCGGCGGCGTGACCGTGGGGTCGGCGCTGTACACGATATAGCCATCCTGACAGACCGCATAGCGCCGCACGGCCACCCCACGCGGCAACCCCGAGCGACGAATCAACTCGAGGTCGGCACCGGAACAGGACACCGAGTCGGTGGATCCCTTCAAGAAATTGTTCTCGAGCTGCGCGCGAAGGATCTGGAACTTCTGCAGATCGACGCGTACTTCAGGCTCCCACGCACTGAGCCCCGCACCGGCGTTGACCGGCGTGCGATACATGTAGAAGTTGTTCTCGTCGCGACCGATCTTGACGTAGCCGTTCAATTCGCCGTTCTGGCCCCAGCCGTTGCCGCGGCCTCGCATCCACAGGCGCAGCGTCTTGTATCCCATGAACGTCTTGGTGCCTTCCGGGAAACGGAAGAAGGCCTCGGCGCGATCGAACGGACGGAACTGCCGGCCCGGAATACCCGCCTGCAGCCGCAGCGCGCGCTCATTCACCTGCAGCCGATTGTTCTCGTAGCCTGTCTGTCGATTCTCGGGTGCTTCGATGACGCCGGGCGGAGGCGTATACGGCACCAGCGACGTGGAGTCGAGCGTACCGATGACACTGGCGATCACATAGCCACCCACGACGCCTGCAGAGTCGCCGGCCATACCCGACAGCGGTTCCGTGCTACGCTTAAGCCACGGCGCCCCCACCAGCTTCAAACGCGTGAGCGCGACGCGCACGAACGCATCGTCGGCCGATTCCGCGCTCGACACCATGGTGAGCCGCAACGCGCGCACGCGCCGGTCGTTGGGGGAGTTCTGCTCCTCAGCCGGTGCACGCCAGTTCAGGCGCACTTGCACCCAGCACAGCGAATCGCTGACCACGCCCGTGGCGCTGGAGTCCGTCTGCTGTTGGCATTTGCCCACGCGCGTCCAGTTCCGCTTGTCGGAAAGATCGACGACGAAACGCTTGTACTGTTCCTGATCGATCGCCGCGTCGGGGATGTTCAGCTGGCCATCGAGGTCGATGTCTTCTTCATCGAGGCGATTGTTGCGGGCACCGCAGTTGGCGCGGCTGTCCCCGAGCACCTGCACGATCTGCACGGCCTGCGTACAGATCGCGACATTGTTCTGCGTGCTGATCACCGGCGTCGGGCCAGTGCGATTCACCACCACGATGGTATCCGCGACATCCCCCGGCAGGCCCTTGTCATTCTCCGCCGCGTTGAACGCACGCGAGAACGGATCGCGTTCGGAATCGAAGCGATCGAAACCGACGATGCGCTTGCCGCGATAGGTGGAATCCGCGGGGAGGCCCGGCCGCACGGGTGCGTTCACCGTGAGTGTCTCCGGCGCAAACGCCACGCTGTTCTCGCTGATTTCGCCGAAGTCGAACACCAGCGTGGGATTGCGCTTCACCTTCGATTGCTCGGCCTGTACGAGCACGAAGAACTCGATATTCTCGGTGCGGGAGAGATCGGCGCCGCTGGGGTTGATCACGGTGCGGAGCGAACGCCATCGGCGCCCTGCCGGTGTGTTGCCCACCAGACTGTTGTCACCGATCGTCCAGGCGAAACGGCGCGTGGCAGTGCCGGGCTCGAAGTCGAAGATCCCGCCGGTCTTGAGCGGATACAGCGTCATCCACAGCAACTGTTCGGGGGACTCCACACCGCTGCCGACGATACGCACCGACGGGTCGATCTGCCGGATGTTGTACTGAATGAAGTTACCCGCGGCATCAAAGCCGTTGTTCTGAAACGCCATCGTGGCGGCGCGATTCAGGGAAAACGTGTTGCTGCCGAACCGTGCACCCAACGTGTTGCCCAGCGACGGTCGCGAACTGTAGTACCACGCGGCCTCGGAGAGCGAGATGCCGGGTATGGCGCCCTCGCCTTCGAACGATTCGATATACGCCTGCCCCGCCGCGTTGGGCTGCGGCTTGCTCATGGCAAACTCGCCTTGCAGACTCACCCGAGACGGAGTGAGGCTCTGCTTGAAGGGCAGCTTGCCAAGGGCGCGGGTGAGCAGCGGCGCGTCCCACGCGAGATTCCCGGTCATGCCGGCCACCAGCGAGCCCACCGGTTCGAAGCCAAGTGGCGGACGATTGAAGCCCGAACGCTGGCTCTGAGAGATCGCGGTGAACGCGAGCTGTCCGTTTTCGAGCGGGAACTGCGACGCGAAGCCAAGGATGGTGGTCGGCGCGGCTGCGAACAGCGGATTCTCCTCATAGCGCACCGACACCTGTCGCGGTGACGCGAACAAGGTGTCTGGGCGGTTGAAGGTGATCATCCCGAGATCGTAGTCGATCTGATAGTCCGTCTCCTTCACCAGCAGACGGCCATCGAGTGACACGCGCTCGGAGTTGGGACGCACCTGAATCGTGCTCAGCTTGATGGACTGCGTACTGCCACCGCCTTCGGAGAGGTAGCTGGCGACCATGCGGTAGATCGCCTGCGGTCGCTGGGCCGAGTACAGGTATTCGTTGGGATAGCGGTACAGCGTGTCGTTGGCCGGATTGGCGAGCGGCTGGGCAAGTCCACCGCGGGCGAACGGCTGCGCCGACGGATAGAACACGAAGTAGTCGCGAATCAACTTCTGCTGTCCGTTGCCACCCGCGAACGAGGCCAGCTGGTTCGGATCGTTCGGACGCGGCCACACGCGATTCTCGACGTCGAACGCGGCCGAGTTGGTAGCCTGCGAGAGTCCGAACAGCTGCAGATATGTTTCCCCGCGCGAGGGATCGATGGGCTTTTCCTGGTCGCCCGACGTGCCGGTGACGAGCCTGAGCTTGATCGTCTGGCGCTGCAGGTCTTCGCCGCCGAGGCGATACACCGACTTCAGTTCGCGCAGAAAGTAAGCGCTGTTCGTCGGCTGCAGCTCGGGTTCCCAAAGGAGATTGGCGATCTGCGGATCGGCGGTGAACTCGATGTCGGGCGTGCCGCCGGTATTGACGTTCCGGCCTGGCGTGCCGCTCACATTCACTTCGTAGGCCACGGCGAGCCGCTCGTTGTTCGGATTGAGCGGACGCACCAACGCGATCCAGAGCTGCGACGGATCGACGTAGTAGTCGACGTTCTCACGGAGCACTTCGTAGATCTGCCGCGACGGATTGCGGGCACCACGTACCGAGAACTGCGGGCCGCGCGGATTCTGATTCGCGGCGCCGATGAGCTGGCGATACACGTATAGACGCGCCGGTCGCACCGAATCCGGCAGCGACGCGGCCAGCTGCTGCATTTGCTGACGGTTCAGCAGATCGATGTTGGGATATCCACCGAGCTGGCGCGGATCCACCGTGAAGAAGAAGCGGCGCGTTTCGACCTGGATGTCTTCGATGACGCGGTCGACCTGTTGTTGCGAGCGCTCGCCGATGGTGAAGACGTTGTCCTTGGAGACGTTGCCCTTCTGTTGCGCCACGATCGACGTGAAGCGCATGGGACCGATCTGTCCGGTGGCCTGAATGCCGTAATTGCCCGACGGGATACCGGATGTGAGGAAGCGCGACGCCGGCGGCTGGAAGGTGACGTTACCGACTTCGAGGGTCTGCAACGCTTCGTCGGACTTGCCCTGATAGCGCACCGAGATGTTGTTCGACGCGTCGAACTCGCGCTGCGAGTCGTAGTCGACGTTCACGTACACGCGTTCGGCGACCACGCCACCGGTGCGCACGTTGAACTGAAAGTCGAAGGCCGGCTGAAAAATGCCGAAGCAGTTGTTGCCGAGGATCGTGAGCTGCGCCGTGGTGCATCGCTCGTTGCGGCTGCGCTGCACTTTCGACTCGAGACGCGAGTTGAGCACGATACCGAGGTCACCGATATCACCCAGCAGATCGGTGGCGAGTTGCGTGGCGGCGTCGGCGCCGACCCGGCGCTGTGGGACGAGCGGCACGAGGGCCCCCGCGGTCGGGCCGCTGTCGGTCCTCACGGCCGCACCGGCCGAAACCGGTGTGGTGAGCCCGCGGACCACGGTTTGTCCCCACCGGGCCGTGATCCGCTCCTCGTGGCGCTTCCGCGCCAGGGCGACGGCGCGGTCGGCGACGCGGGTCGGATCCGGGCGCAGCGCCGTCGCGGCCCCGAGCAGGCCGAGGATGGGGGGGACCCTGAGACGCAGGGTATCCACGGCCAGACGCGCCCCTGGGGGCAGCGGAGCGGGCCGAGGAACGATCTGCTGCGCCGCGAGCGGTGACGCGATCAGGGAAGCGGCCGGGAGCAACGCAACCGGCACTGCCATAGGCAGAGCCATGGGCCATGCCGCGAGCACCCATCTCTGGAGCAGCCTGCGCACCGAACTCCGGTCGTGGGGTACCAGCGGCCAGCCATGTCGCCGCCGTACGGTCAAAAACTGCGAGCGCATATTGTCGACTCTAGGCCGACGCGCCCTTGAAAATGCGGGTGGTCACCAAGGAATTTACGTCGTGAAGCTTATTACCCGCTATGTCGTGCGCGAGCACGTCGGCCCCCTGCTCTTTGCGCTGTCGGCGCTGACGTCGCTGCTGATGCTGCAGTACGTCGCGCGCCAGCTCGCGAATCTCGCCGGCAAGGGACTCCCTTGGTCGGCCATCGGCAAGTTCTTCGTCCTGTCACTGCCGTTCACCGTCGCGATGACGATGCCGATGGCCGTGCTCGTGGCGACCTTGTACACCTTCGGCCGCATGGCCGCCGAACACGAGATCACCGCCTTCAAGGCGAGTGGTGTGCGGGTCCGCACGCTGATGCTGCCGGTGCTGATCTGCGCGTTCCTGTTGTCGATCGCCATGGTGGCGTTCAACGACCAGGTCCTGCCGCGCGCCAACCACGAGTTGCGCATTCTCCAGAACGATATCGCGAAGACCCGGCCGACGCTCGCGTTGCGGGATCAGGCGATGAATGCGATCACGGATCAGTTCTTCCTGCGGATTGCCCGCAGCGACGCGAACACGAACAAGATGTACGACGTCGTGATCTACGATCTCACCAAGGGACCGGAGCGCAAGACGATCTACGCCGACAGCGGCGTGTTCTCGTTGACGCAGAATGGGCAGGATCTGCTGCTGCAGCTGTTCGATGGATACTCGCAGGAGTTTGTCCGTGGTGATCCGAAGCGCTTGCAGCGCAGCTTCTTCATCGACCAGGCCGTGAAGGTGCGCGGCATCACCCGCGGCTTCGAGAGCACCAGCAGGGACGACTTCCGCAGCGACCGCGAGATGACCGTATGTGAGATGCACCGGCGGTACGTCACCGATGCGCAGGAGTTCCGACGGGCGCGTCAGGATTACATCATGTACGCCAGCCGACTCGTAGCCCCCGGAACGAAAACGCTGAAGGCGCCGCGCGACCGGCCCGCCGAGGAAGGACTGGCCCGGTTCTACTGCGTGACGTTACCGTCGCTGTTCCTCCCCAAGCAGGCCGCGGCACAAGCGCCGGTAGTCCCCCCACCACCACAGGCCCCCGTGGTCACGCCAGCGGGCGCACCCGTCGTCGTGCCACCGGTCGACTCGCTCCGTGACTCGCTCGGCGTGGCCATCCCTGCACCGCCGCCCACGGTGACATTTCCCGATCCCACACCGCGTGCGGTGGACACCGTGGCCATGAATCAAGGAGCAATGAACGCCGCCGACGCGCAGTTGGTGGCGGCGCGCGAAGGCCTCGACAGCCTCACGGTGGAGATCCACAAGAAGTTTGCGCTGTCGTTTGCCTGTTTCGTGTTCGTCCTCTTCGGTCCGCCGATCGCCCTGCGATTTCCGCGTGGCGGTGTCGGGGTGACGATCGGCGTGAGCATCGGCGTGTTCGGGTTGTACTATGTCTGTCTGATGGGGGGTGAAGCGCTGGCGGACAAAGGCCTCGTGTCGGCATCGATCGCGATGTGGATCGCCAATGCCATTTTCACGGTGACGGGTGTGGTGCTACTGTGGCGTGTAGAATCGACGACGGATACGTCGCGTGGCGGCGGTATCCGTGACTGGTGGGCCGATCGTGGCGCGCGACGCGCGCTGGCGGCACAGATGAAGCAGGAGCAGGCCACGAAGGCGACGGGCACGGGTCCGACGGCGGCGGTGGGCGCGTGAGCCGTCGTATCATTACGCCGCTCGACCGGTACGTGGCGGCCGAGTTCACCCGCATCTTCACGGTCACGACGCTCGGCTTCCCGGTCCTGGTGTTCGTGATCGACCTGGTGGACAACCTGCGCAAGTACACCGAACGTAAGCTGGCGTTCAAAGACGTCGCGTTGAGCTACGTGTACTGGATTCCCGATACCCTGTTCATGGTGCTTCCGGCCGCGGTACTGTTCGCCACGGTATTCTCGATCGGCACCTTCACCCGGTATTCCGAGATCACGGCGGCGAAGGCGTCGGGGATCAGCTTCTACCGCTTCATTGCGCCGATCCTGTTCATGGCGACGGTGGCGATGGGCATCGATTTGGTGTTCGCCGAGCTCGCGCCGCCGGCCAACGCCCAACGTCTCAAGCTGCTGGCCGGCAAAGGACAGGAGCGCGACAACAATCGCTACAACTTCGCGTTTGCCAGCGAGACCGGCCGCGTGTACCGGATCTACACGCTCGACGTGAAGCAACGCTTCGTCGAGAATGTGGAGATCGAGGAGCGGGGGTCGATGAAGCGGCCTGGACTGCTGGTGGCGGCCAGAAATGCGACGTGGTACGACAATCGCGGTTGGATCCTGACGTCGGGTATCGTGCATGTCATCCAGAACGACTCCACCGATCGTACCATCGCCTTCGATTCCCTCGCCGACCGACACTTCACGGAGAAGCCACAAGAACTGCAGGCGACCGAGCGGCAGCCAAGCGAGATGAACTTCGCCGACCTCACGCGGTTCATCACGGCGCTCGAACGCTCCGGGGCCGATGTGAACCTGCTCAGGGTGGAACGGATGCTGAAGTTGGCGATTCCGGTCACCTGTCTCATTATTGCACTGTTCGGCGCACCGCTGGCGACCAGCTCGCAACGCGGTGGTGCCGCTTATGGCATCGCGGTCAGTCTGGCCACAACCATTCTCTTTCTCGTTCTCATTCAGTTGACCAAGGCGATCGGCGGTAAGGGGCTCATGCCCCCCGACCTGGCGGCATGGGTGCCCAACATCGCGTGCGGGCTGTTCGCCCTCGTGCTGTTGGCCCGGGTGCGAACCTGATGCTCAGCATGGACGCAGTCATGCGGTTGGCGGAGCGGCGCACCGGGGGCATTCTGCGCGCCCTTGGCAAGCGGGGCTACTTCGCACGCGACATCGTGCGCGGTGTGCGCGACCCGGAAACGTGGGTGCCCGAGACGATCCGCCAGATGCGCACGATGGGCGTCGAGTCGGTGCCGCTGACCATCATCGTGGCGGCGTTCCTGGGCGGCGTGACGGCCTTCCAGACGCGGTATCAGCTCTTCGCCGGCGTACAGCTGTCGGTGGTCGGCCTGATCACGCGTCAGAGTATCGTGCTCGAGCTCGGACCGCTGCTCACGGCACTGGTGCTCACCGGCCGTGTGGGCGCACGCATGACCGCCGAAATCGGCACCATGCGCGTGACCGAACAGATCGACGCGCTCGAAACGTTGTCGTTCGATCCGGTGGCCTATCTCGCATTGCCGCGCTTTCTGGCCGGCATCGTGATGCTGCCGGCGCTGGTGATTCTGGCGAACACCACGGCCATCCTGAGCGCGTGGGCAATCCTGATTACCGCCACTGATGTACGCACCGACGACTTCCTAGCCGGTCTGCGGCTGTCGTTCACGGCATTTCAGGTCGTATACTCGCTCATCAAGGCGTTCCTGTTCGGTGCCGCGATCGCCTTTGTCTGTTCGTACGAGGGCTACGTGACCGAAGCGGGCGCCGAAGGCGTGGGGCGTTCGACCGCCCTCGCCGTCGTCATCGCGTCGGTCTGCATTCTGGTGCTCGATGCCCTCGTGGCTGCCGTCCTTGCTCCATTCATTCAGGCCTGATCGCCTGCTTTCTCTCCATACATGACGACGAAACGACGCGACGAACTGCTTGTCGGTCTGCTCCTGCTGGTGGCGGTGGTGCTGGGTATCGGCGGAACGATCTGGATCGCCCGGGGCGGTCTCTCCACCGGCTATCCCATGTTCGCGCGCTTCCAGTGGGGCGCCGGGCTGAAGCAGGGACAGCCGGTGCTGCTGGCTGGCGTGCAGGTCGGGTATGTCGACAAGGTCGACCTGATTCCCGACGGCACGATCTCGGTGACCATGCAGCTGCAATCGCAGTACAAGGTGCCGTCGGGCACGACGGCCACCGTTCAGGCCAACGGCATCTTCGGCGACCAGTTGATTGCCCTCACGCCGATCATCGGCCGTCAGGGCTACATGACGGAAGGCGACACGATTCCGACGGGCATCGGATCCCCGGGCGTTCCCGAACTCCTCGGCAAGGGCGACTCGATCGCGCTGAACATCCGCGCGCTGACCGACGAAGCGCGCACGCAGTTTGTCGAGGGCGGCGGCATGAAGGATGTTCGTCAAACGGTGACCGACCTGACGAAGCTCGTCGCGCAGCTGAGCGCCGTGACAGCGGAACAGTCCAAGCAGCTCACACTGACGCAGCAAACGGTACGCCGTACGCTGGCCAGTGTGGATTCGGCGACGGTGGATTCGACGATGAAGAATCTGCGGGCCACGTCGGCGCAGCTCGAGCAGCTCACGCGCGACTTCAAGCAGACGAATACGCAGGTGCAGGGTGTGCTCGACAAAGTAAGCACCGGCAATGGCACGGCGGCCAAACTACTGAACGATCCGGCGGTGTACGCGCGGCTCGATACGTTGCTGCTGCGGGTGGATTCATTGGTGATGGATTTGAAGAAGAATCCGAAGAAGTACATCAATCTGAGAATCTTCTAGGATCGGCGAGGCGGCAACTGCGAACTCCCTAGGAAGCAGGAGGGAGGGTATCAGGGGGGAGGAAGCAGGGGGGGCGCTGACAGTTAGCTGTCGCGCCCTTTTCCTTTTTCTCGCTTGGCCTTTTCCACGTAGTACTTTCGCAAACTGAATGTCATGCGGCGGACTTGGCGGGTTTCATCGAGGGCTTCCTCGAGGCCGATCAGATTGAGACTCAGCTTGTCTGCGAGAATGAGGTGGCTTTCGACTTCGAACGCCGATGAGATGGCGTAGCTGAGAAATCGCGCACAATCGGCGGCGGTGGGCTGAGCGACACCCTCGGCGATGTTGGTGGGGATGGAGTCGACGGCGCGTGTGACTTGCGTGCGCAGTCCCGGGGCCTGCGTGCGTGTGATACGGCGCGCAATGCGGTGCACTCGGACCGCCAGCGCGATCGCGCGATGCCATGCGAGAATATTGGCGGGATCTTGCATGCGGCGACGATAAGCGCGGCGCTCTCGGCACGCGTCATCGAAACCACGCCGTCACGCCGATTCCACCGCAGGCCATCCTGCCCCCTGCCCCCTGCCCCCTGAAACCCTCCCCCCTGCTTCCTGGGGAGTTTGCGATCTCTCCGAAAAGCGGATACGGAAAGGGCGGCGCCGTCTCCGGCGCCGCCCCTTCACTACTCTACACACCCACAAGCAGACCTAGAAGCTGTACCGCACGCCCGCCTGCAGGCGATAAAAGTTCGCCACCGAGTTCGTCACCCGAAACGTCTCGGTCGCGTCGCGCGGATCGAACGTGTAGATCGGCTGCGCACGGTTCTGTGCATCAAGCTGCGCACCCACCACGTTCACGACAGCTTGCGTCGGGAACCCACCACGGCTGCGGATCTTGCCCCAGCCGGAGTTCAGCATGTTGGGCAGGTTGAACACTTCGAACTGGAGCTGCACACGATTGTCGCCAAGCGTAGGCAGGTTCTGACGGATGCTCAGGTCGAGCGTGGACCACCATGGGTTGGCGCAGGAGTTGCGCTCCATGATCTGGCCGCGCTGCGACTTCAAGCACGCCTGCCCGTTGATGAACTGTTCGAAGGCTGCTCCCTGTTCAGCCGCCGTGAACAGCCGTGATGCGCCGGCCGACGGGACAAAGAACGATTGATCACGGAACTGCATCTCACTGGCGATACGCGCGTCATTGGGCACGTAGATCGCATCGTTCCCAACGTAACCATCGCCGTTCAGGTCACCGCGATTGGAGCCCGCACCCGCGGCGGTCCACACCACCGGCGTGCCTGACTGCGCCGTGTAATTGAAGGCGATGTCCGTGGGCGCCTTCTTCCACGGCGCCGTGTAGGTGCCCGTCACGACAAAGCGGTGCGGCATCTGGAAGGCACTCACACCGAGCGGCGTATCGAGCGCGTTGCCGGAGAGTGCCCGACCATTGATGAAGTTGGAGCGAGCCACCGACGACGTCGCATCGATGATCGAGCGCGACTGCTGATAGGTATAGGAGCCGTTGAGTTCCCATCCGTTCGAGAAACGCTTCCGCAACTGCGACACCAGGATGGACGACCAGGCGCCGGACTGATTCGATACATCGAAGACGCCGTTTTCCTGACCGACATACGTCGCAATGCGTCCCGGCGCCCGCGTTGGGACGCCCGCTGCAGCACCCGTCGTTGAAATGGTGCCGTACATCGTACGCCCGTTCCGGTCGGTACCGAGTGGCGCCGCCTGATTCAGGTTGGAGTAGAAGAGATCGTTGACGCCACGGGTGTACGTGGCTTCGAGAGTTGCAATCCACTCGTTTCCGAGATCACGATCGTAGCCGAGCGTGGCGCGGAACACCTGCGGGAAGCTGAGGTTGTCTTCGACCGTATTGACCGTACCCACATTGCCGTTCGGATTGAACGCCGCGATCTCCTGCCCGGTCGCACAGCGCGGGGTCGGAGTGGTCGTCACATACTGGCCCGTCGGCAACGGCGCACGCGTACCGGAGTTCGTGATCGGGTCACAGACGAGCTGCGAGAAATTACCACCGGTGTTCGTGTACAGGTTCGACATGAACACGAACGGCGGTGGACCCATGAAGACACCGGCGCCGCCACGAAGCTGATTCTTCTGGTCGCCCGTGACGTCCCAGTTCACACCGAAACGCGGCGACACATGCAACCGCATCTGCGGCAACTCGCCGCTCCGACCGAAGTCGGACTGAAGCCGCGGCAGAGAGAACGGCTGGTCCTGGAAGTTGACCCAATCACCACGAATACCCGCACTGATGCTGATGCGGTCGGTCACGTTCCAGAGGTCCTGCGCATAGAGCGAGTAGGTGGCAGCCGTAAAGCGTGCGATCGGATCGCCGCCGCCGGGCACTGGAGCGCCGACTTCGAAGCGGCGGGGAACACCTCGATCGAGCGAATCGAGATTCGCGAACGTCCACACGCCAAAGGAGTTCTGCGTGAAGACATTTTCTGCCTTGTACACTTCCGCGCGACCACCAATCGTCATCGTGTGACGGCCAAGCGGAA
Organism: Gemmatimonadales bacterium; assembly: GCA_038210005.1. GTDB lineage: Bacteria > Gemmatimonadota > Gemmatimonadetes > Gemmatimonadales > Gemmatimonadaceae > Gemmatimonas. The sequence goes on along the minus strand of JBBQXC010000007.1, from coordinate 20,617 downwards.
TGGTGAGATCGTTCTTCAACTCCAGGATATCCTGGTTCAGGCTGTTGCCCTGTGACGAGTTCTCAGCGCCCGCGCGCAGGCGCGCAACACCACCGTTCGGGTTCGGCACGTTCTCGACAATGACCGCAGGGGCGCGCTCGGGGAGGATGCGCTCAAAGCGCTGCACGTTGTAGCCGACTTGCAGTTCGTTCGACCAGCCATTCGAGAAATTACTGAACAGCTGCAAGCCCGACGAGTTGCTGATGTCGTTGCGATTGAACGCCCACGACGACAAGTCGAAGATAGGATTGGACGTCGCGTTGGACCGGCCGAAGTCCTGCGTCTGGTTGTTGTTGTAGTTGTTGCGGAACACCAAGCGATGCTGATCGCTGATCTTGAGGTCGACGCGGCCGAGAAAGTTGTACAACGGCGTGGCATTGGAGACGCCGAGGCCGCTACCACCGTTGTAGCCGAAGATGCGCTGCACGCCGGTGTTGAAGCGGTCGATGGACGCCTGACCCACAGGAACAGGAACCGGCGCGTTGGCGGCCTGTCCGAAGAACGGTCCGCCCGCCGGCGCGGCCTCGGAGTTCACGTCGCCCGCGAAGAAGAAGTGCAACCGGTCTTTGATGATCGGCCCGCCGACGGAGCCGGCAAACATGCGCCGCGCGAAGCTCGTGCCCCGCGTGACCGGATCATTGGCCGACATCTGCTGGTCACGGTACTGCGCCGACAGCGTCACCCGAAGATCGTTCGTACCGTTCTTGGTGATGATGTTCGTGAGGCCGCCCGTGAAGTTGCCCTGGCGCACGTCGAACGGCGACAACAGGATCTGGAATTCCTTGATCGCTTCGAGCGAGATACCACGGCCGCTCGCCGCAGCACCGAGCTGTTGATCGGAGTTCAACCCAAAACGATCGACCGCCGTGAGGCCGTCCACCTGGATGTTGTTGAACCGTGCATTTTGGCCAGCGAAGCTGGACACACCGCCGCTGCTCGGGTTCGTCGCCACGTACGGCGACGTCTGAATGAGATCGGTGATGTTGCGCGTGAGATTGGGCAGACGGCGCACCAACGAATCAGAAACACGCGATTGCGCGCCTTGGCGGGACGGATTGAAGTCGGAAGCACCGGTGCTGGCCATCGTGACGAGCTCCGTGAGCTGTACCGCCTGCCGCGTCAGCACGAAATTCGCGCGCACATTCTGCGTAACGCGCACCGTGAGGTCGTTCCGCACTTCCGGACGATACCCGATAAACCGGGCGCTCACATTGTACGTGCCCGTCTCCAGCCCCTGTAGCGTATAGGAGCCACTCTTCTTCGTCAGCGTGGAGAGCTTGAAGCCAGTCGCCTGATTCACGGCGCTCACGGTTACCCCTTCAAGGCCATTGCCACTCGAATCGGAAGCGATTCCGGATATGGCACCCGTGGTGGGACCCTGAGCGGCTACTGGCCGAGGCGCTCCAATGGCGAACGCAGCCACTGCGGCAGCGAAGCCTAACCAACGTTGAATTCGCATAGGTGAAGTCTCTTGGTATAGATAAGGAAACAGCCCTCGGCCCAGACCGGCCACCGAGATGGCGAAAATTAGAGTCGCCGTTACATGTGGGCAACCGAGTGGTGTAACCGGTGGGTCACGGGGGAGGGGCAGTGGGGTTACTCCCTAGGAGGCAGGGAGGAGGGTTTCAGGAGGCAGGGGGCAGCAACCGCGCTGCGGTCACCTGCATCCTGCTTCCTGCTTCCTGAAACCCTCCTTCCTGCCTCCTAGGGCGTAAGCCTTACCGTTTCACCACCCTCCGTCCCACCGTCGCGTAGTACACCGGCACCCCCAACAGAATCACCCCGAACACGCCCAACGTGGGCACGCGCTGCGCGTCGTCCATCAGCGCGTTCACCAGCAAGAAAAGCGTGGCGAGACAGAATAACGCGGGGACCAACGGATACCACGGCGTGCGGACCGGTGGATTCCAGTCGGGACGTTTCCGAAGCTTGAAAATCGCGCCGATGCTGAGGATGTAAAACACCAGCGACGCGGTCACGAAAATGTCGGCCAGCTGCTCGAAGGTGCGAACGAGCACGAACGCGATCGCGATCGTGGCCGTGAGCAGGATGGCCACATACGGGGTCTTGAAGGTCGGATGCACTGCCGCCACCTTCTTGAAAAACAGGCCGTCGTCGGCCATGGCGAAGAAGATGCGCGGGCCGGTCAGCAGCGAGCCGTTCACCGATCCGAAGGTCGACAGCAACACGGTGATCGCGACGAACGTGACGCCGATCGGGCCGATGAGGCGTTCGGCGACATCGGCGGCCACCAGTCGCGCGCCCCGGATCTCGTCCACTGACAGCACCGACAGGTAAGCGATGTTCGCCAGCATGTAGATGAAGATGATGCTGAGGGTACCGAGGACGATTGCCTTGGGGAGCGTCTTCTCGGGGTCTTTCACCTCGCCGGCCACCTTGGACAGGTCGCCCCAGCCGTCGAAGGCCCAGAGCACCGACACGAGCGCTAGCCCGAAGGCCGACACCGAAAAGCTGCCCGGCGGCGCAGCGGGCGTGAAGTGACCACCCGTTTGGGGGAGCCCCAAAATGAGCGCCAGCAGGATGATCAGCATCAGACCGCCGTACTTGGCGACCGTGGTGACGTTCTGGACCAAGGCCCCCCATTTGAGCCCCACCACATTGATCACCGCCATCAGGGCCACCGTGGCTGCGGCAATCCAGTGAGCGTACGTGTCGTACGGGGCAATCGACGGGTTGTAGCCGAGCCCCCGCAAGAAGTACTCGGCAAAAGTGGTCGAGATACCGCCAAGGGCGGCGGCGCGGATGAGCGTAAGCTCGGACCATCCGTACAGGAAGGCGGGTAAGCGCCCCCATGCTTCGCGGATGTACACGAAGTAGCCACCCGTGCGCGGCATGGCGCCCGCCAGTTCGGCCAGCGTCAGGGCGCCGCAGAGCGCGAAGATGCCTCCGGTGGCCCAAACGGCCAGCATCGGCAGCGGACCCGGGAGCTTGTCGGCGATACCCGCCGGGGACCGGAAAATGCCCGAGCCGATCGTAGTACCCACGAGGACGGCAATGGCGCTCCAGAGTCCCAAACGCCGCGGCAGTTCGGTCGCGGTGCCCGAGTCCGACCCGGCGCCACCACTTTTCGAGGAAACAGAAGCTGAGGTCATGACGCTATGGTAGTACGCCGCGCACAGTACCGCACGGGGTGCCGTCGTCTACTTTTCAAGGGCTATGACTTCCTTCCTCACCGTATCCCTTCCGCCTGCCGTCGTGACCGCGCTGTTCTGGAGCGCCGTCGTGGCCTGCGTGATCGCGCAAGTGTTCATCCTGCGCGCCGTGTTCCGTACGCTGCCCAACCTGCCGACATCCTCTCAGGTCCCGACGCCCCATCGCTTGACGGAAATCCTGTGGGTGGTGCTGCCGGTGGGTGGACTCATCGCCGTCTTCATTGGCGCGTATCGCGCCCTGCCACTATGAACGCGTCACACTCGCTCGCCCCGGTTTCATGACCGGCGTGGCGCTGGACCCCAAGAAGGCCGAGGCGTCGCTCTCGCGTGATCTGATCGCGCTGACCAAGCCGCGCATCATCTCGTTACTGCTCGTCACGACGATCGCGCCCATGTACGCGGCGGGGTCGCCGACGTTGCTGACCGTGCTGCTGGTGACCATCGGCGGCTACCTCATGGCCGGCGGCGCGAACGCGGTGAACATGTATCTCGACCGCGACATCGACGATGTCATGGCGCGCACGCGCCTGCGTCCGATTCCGAGTGGACGCATGTCGCCGATTCAGGTGCTCGCCTTCGGTGTGGCGTGCGCAGCGTTCGCGACCTGGATGCTGGCGCAGTTCGTGAACGTGCTATCGGCGGGACTCGCGCTGGCCGGTTTTTACTTCTACGTGTTCATCTACACACGCTGGCTCAAGCGGTCGTCGCCGCAGAACATCGTGATAGGCGGCGCGGCCGGTGCCTTTCCGCCGCTGGTGGGTTGGGCGGCCGTCACGGGTTCGCTCGACGTGTCGGCGCTGTGTCTGTTCCTGATCGTGTTCTACTGGACGCCGCCGCATTTCTGGGCACTCGCGCTGCTCAAGCAGGTGGACTACGGCCGCGCCAAGGTGCCGATGGCCCCGTTGGTGTGGGGTGAACGCGAGACGATGCACCAGATGGTGTGGTACACGGTGATTCTGGTCGTGCTGACGCTGCTGCCGGTGCTGTTCGGTGCGTTCGGCACACTGTATCTCCTCTCGGCCGTCGTGCTGAACGCACTGCTCATGGGTGGGGTGCTCAAGATGCTCTTCGCGGCACGCGCCTCGAAGCCGTGGACCGGTCCGGCGTGGTGGGTCTACAAGTATTCTCTGCTGTATCTCGCCCTGCTCTTTCTCGCGATGGCGGTCGATCGGGCGATCACGCGGTGAGCCGTACCGTTTCGCCGCGCCCGCTGGCGCGGTTGGTACCGCTCGTGCGGCCGTACACTTCGCGACTGCTTGTGGCGTTTTTCTTTTTGGTAGTCGCAGCAGCGGCGGGGCTCGTGTTCCCCGCCGTGTTGCGTTATCTGCTCGACGCTGCCTTCGAACTGAAGGACCGCCGCGCGCTCGACCGAATCGCGCTTGGCCTGCTCGGCGTGTTCGCGGTGCAGGCGATCGCGAATTTTGTGCAGGTGTTTCTGCTCAGCTCATCCACCGAGCGGATCCTCGCGACGCTGCGCGAGCAGACGTTCGCGCATCTCATCCGGTTGTCGCCCGCGTTCTTCACGGAACGCCGCACCGGTGAACTGACCAGCCGACTCAGCAGCGACCTTGCCCTGCTGCAGTCGCTGTTGAGCACGTGGATTTCCGAACTCTCGCGACAGACGCTATTTCTGATTGGCGGCATTGCGATGATGTTCGTGACGAACCCGCGCCTGACTCTGACCACGCTCGCGGTGGTGCCGTTGGTGGTGGCCGCGGCATTCACCTTCGGGCGTGCGCTCCGCAAGGCCAGCACCAGCGTGCAGGACCGGATCGGCGAAGCGATGGGCATGGCTGATGAGTCATTCGGCTCCATTCGCACGGTGCAGAGCTTTACGCGCGAAGGCATCGAGACGGAGCGCTTCGGTGCCCTGCTGCACGATCTGGTCGGTGTGGCCGTGCATCGGGCGCGTACGCGTGCGCTGTTCTTCAGTGTGGTCGGCTTTGTGGCGTTCGGCGCGATCGCGGCGGTGCTGTGGCAGGGCGGCGCGCAGGTGGTTGAAGGCAAGCTGACCGCCGGCACGCTCGTGGCGTTCCTGTTCTACGCCTTGTTCGTGGCAGCGGCGCTGGGATCACTCGCCTCGCTGTTCGGCAACTTCCAGGAGGCAATCGGTGCGGCAACCCGGGTGTTCGAGTTGCTCGACTCCGAGCCCACGGTGCGCGATCCGGAGCGACCACACGTGTTCGCCACGCCGGTGCGTGGCGCCGTATCGTTGGACTCGGTGGCCTTCCGCTATCAGACGGAGCTTCCCGACGCGGTGCAGGGCATTTCGCTCGACATCGCCCCGGGCGAGGTGGTCGCGCTGGTCGGTCGCTCGGGCGCCGGCAAGACCACGATTGCGAGCCTGCTGCCGCGATTCTGGGATGTCACGTCGGGTCGCATTACGCTGGACGGCATCGACATACGCGACCTGTCGCTCGACACGCTCCGCGGCGCCATCGGCATCGTCCCGCAGGAACCGGTGCTGTTCAGCGGTACGATCCGCGAGAACATCGCCTATGCGCGCCCCGACGCCAGCGACGCCGACGTGCTGCGCGCAGCGCAGGCCGCGCACGCGTGGGAGTTCATCGAGCGCCTCCCCGAGCAGTGGAGCACGCGCGTCGGCGAGCGTGGTGTGAAGCTGTCCGGCGGTCAGCGTCAGCGCATGGCGATCGCGCGCGTGTTTCTGAAGGATCCGGCCGTCGTGATCCTCGACGAGGCCACGTCGAGTCTCGACACGGAGAGCGAACGCTACGTGGAGCAGGCGCTCGAGCGGTTGCTCCAGGGTCGCACCACCCTGTTGATCGCGCATCGCCTCAGCACAGTGCGTCGCGCCGACCGCGTTGTTGTGCTCGACCAAGGCCGCATCGTGGAGACCGGTAGCCACGACGAACTCCTGGGCCTCGAAGACGGCCTGTTCGCGCGCCTGCATCAGCTGAGCTGAATTTTTTTCGATTCATTGATGGTCACGTGGACCTGATCACGCGGAGGAAAAGAGGCCGAGAGAAAAGGAGGACCGCGTAGGTTCAACGGCATTCAGAACGAAAGGGCGATGCGCGTTTCGACATGCGCATCGACCCGCACGCGCTGTTGCTTGGTACCGAAGCGCTCGTGCCATACGACGAGCGTGTAGCGCCCCGGCGGGACGTTGTCGAAGCGGAACGCGCCGTCGGCGGCGGTGACCGCGACGAACGGGTGTGGCGTAACGGCGAGATAGGCGCGTACCCATGGATGCAGATCGTCGCGGATCTGCACGAGCCCGGGTAGCCTGGCTGCGTCGCTGGTGGGCACCACCTGCCCCGCGTCGTTGAACAGGACCGTGGCGCGTGAGGTCGCTGCGCCGCCGAGGTCGATGAATTGCAGGCGCGTCATCATCGCATCACGCGACGTGATCATCACAGTGCCGCCGGCCGCCACGCGTTGCACGCGCGGTTCGAGACGACAGCCATCGAGCATCACGCGCACCCGACGCGGCGCGTCGTCGCGCGGCCCGGTGGCCACCCCCACCAGCCATACCACGCTGTTGCCTACGCCACCATCGCGACTCGGCACCAGCGATTGCGTGAACGGACGGCACACCGACAGATCGTGCGTCGGAGCGATGCTCGTATCACGCGGTTCGCCGCCGCCGATCTTGCCCACGATAAAACCACTGGCCACCTGCGCCGAGATGGTGTATTGCAAGCCATCGGCGCCGCCCGCTGCGCGGGCGAGCGTCAACACCCCGCTGTCACCCGGGACCGCGCTCGCGTGATCGGCGCCCGGCGTGACCAGAACATCCGCGATGCGTCCGTTCGCTTCGTTCGACGCCCGCGACTCTCCGCACGCGGCGAGCGCCGCCACCAACACCATACCCCGACGGCCGTATTTGCGGACGGGCACGCGAGCCGTCAAACCACGATCAGGTCGCGCTGCACTTCGCCGGGCGTGATCAGCAGCGAATCCTCGGCCACATACGCGTTCACTTCGGAGCGCACGCCGAGTTCGCCCGGCAGATAGATGCCCGGCTCGATCGAGAAGCCGACACCGGGAATGAGCAGACGATCGTCACGCGATTCGAGGTTGTCGATCTGTGGCCCTGAGCCGTGGAGCTCACGCGAGTCGATGCTGTGCCCTGTGCGATGCCAGAACTGCGGACCAAAACCGCGCGCCTCGATCACGGCGCGCGCGGCGTCATCGGCCTCGCCACCGCGCACCGGCACGCCGGCGGTGATGCGGCGTTGCAGCAGCGAAAGGGCCGCATCGCGGGCGTCGCGCACCGCTTCCCACACCGTGACTACGCGCTGAGTCGGCGCACCCATCGAGGCCATCCACGTCTGATCGGCGTACACGCCGCCGTTTTTCTCGCGCGCCCACAAGTCGATCAGCAGCGTGTCGCCGCGCCGAATGACACGCGGCGATGACACCGACGGCATGTAGTGCGGGTTGGCCGCATTCTCGCTGGCCGCTACGTCGGGGCCATGCTCCGTCTCGAGACCGGCCCGTTCGAACGCCTCGAGAATGCGGGCCTGCAGCTCGTGTTCGGCCACCGGTGTGCCCAGCGCCACCATTTCCCCAGCGTATGCAATTGCGCCGTGGGCGATGTGCATGAGGCGTTCGGCCGCCCGCTGGTGCGACAACAGCTGCACCGGCGTCCACGTGGCGTAGATCTCCGACACGAGATCACCCGAGCAGACCACCGTCGCGCCGGACGCGCGCACCAGTTCGAGCACGCCAGCCGGCACGCGATCGAGGTACGGAATCGCGTCACCCGGCGAGTACTCCATCGCGACGCGCTTGCCCTGCACCAGCGACGCGACTTCCGCCTCGAGCGCGCGCCAGCCGGTGTACGTGCGGAGCGGCCACGCCTTGGGCCACTGCGCCCACGGTCCGGGCTCGATCGCGTGCGCAATGCCGATCGGGAGACCATCGCGCGGAATGAGGGCGAACACGCGACGCGACACGAGGCCGTCGAAGCCCAGCAGCCCCGACGCGATGGCGTTCGTACCACGGAAGTCGTACAGCAACCATCCGTCGAGATCGGCGTCGGCAAGCAACTGCTGCAGACGCGGCAGCATTTCTGGGGTCAGCATGGCAGTCGGGATGTCAGGAGCAACGCACCGCCGACGATTCGGCGGAGCCTGTCGACAAATCAGCGGCGGCGCCACTCGGCGCGCCACTGACAGTGGCGATCACCGCGCGTGCGGCACATCACATGCTCGATCGCGCCATCGGCGTCGGCGAGCAGCAGCAAGGCTTCTCTGAAGGCCGCCTCGTAGAGACCACAGCCAACCGCGCGCGCGGCCGCGTCGGCGGACACGGGCGACTCCACGTCGAGCAGCAACGCACTGCCCTGACGCACGAGCACGCCGTTCATGTAGCGACGCGACAGCTTTCGAAGCAGCCGGAGCGCGATCGGGCGGCCAAGCAGCGAGGGCAGCGAGCGCGCCGCACGGCGCTGCAGTCCGCTCACCGTGCCGACATACGAGCGGGCCCACCGACGTCCCGCTTCTCGAAAGGCCAAGTCGGCATCGGGGCGACGGCCGATGAGTCGTGCCAACGCCAGCACTTCGTCAAAAGCAACGCGATGCCGACTCCGCACCGCTTCGCTGTAGCGGCGGATCTGCTGGTAGACCGTATCACTCAGTCCAAGCCGTTTGTTGCGTAGCTCGTGCACCAACTCGGCGTCGAGTTCCGCCTCGGGTGTATCGATCGCCTTGACGGCCTCGAGCAGCGCCAGGGGGAGCCGCGCGTCGAGCGGATGGCCGGACAGCGACAGCGTCGGTTCAGCAGGGACAGTGGCGCGGGCGGGCCGGCCGTCAATCAGAGAGGACACGCGGAGGATGCTAACGTGTTGCCAGTCACGTTTACAAGCGGACGGCCGCGCAAAGCGCCGGAATCTCCGCGCGGAGCCGGGAATCGGCCCCGCGTACAGTCCGGCCCGTCAGCTTGCGTATTGGCGCTCGGTCATGCAGCGTTTGCCGGCATGACTCTGCATCTTGCTCTCGACCGCGAGCGCGACCGTACGCTGATGGACGCGCGGCATCGTCGCGCCGCGCAGATCCTGCCGTCGCGCTGACCGCCGCCGTGTCCGCGCCGGCGTGGCTGAGCGCCACGGGTCCGTCCACGCCGTGGGCGTTCGGTATCACGCTCGTCATCGCTGCTGCAGCGTGGCGCCACCGGAGCTTGCGCACGAGCGGCGCGATCGCGGCCACGGTGGTCGGCACACTCGCGCTCCGCGCGGGCTGGCCGTGGGGCGGCTTCCTGATGGTGTGGTTTGCCTTCGCCACGCTCGGGTCACGCTTGGGTAGAGCGCGCAAGGACGCGCGTACGGCCGGCGTCGTCGAAAAGGGCGCGCAGCGCGATGCGAGCCAGGTGCTGGCCAACGGCGGCGTCTTCGCGCTCGCGGCGGCCGTGACCTTGGCCACGGGCGATCGGGCCTCCGACACGGCACTGTGGGGCGCGGCGGCCCTCGCGGCGGCCGGAGCCGATACGATGGCCACCGAAATCGGCACTTGGGTGGGCGGCACCCCACGCTCGGTGCGCACGTGGCGCATCGTGCCGACCGGCACCTCGGGCGCGGTGAGCGTAGCCGGAAGCGCGGCCATGCTGGGCAGCGCGCTCCTGCTCGCGGCGGTCGCCCTCGCGTTCGGACTCGTGCCGGCGGCCCGATGGTGGCTCGTGGCCGTGGCGGCGGTGTCCGGCGCCCTGGTCGACACCGCAGTCGGCGCGCTGGTGCAGGAGCGACGCTGGTGTCCGTCCTGCGACACGGCCACCGAGCAGCGGCGGCACACGTGCGGCACCAACACGCGTCATCGCGGCGGCTGGCGCTGGCTCGGCAACGATGCGGTCAACCTCGTGTGCACGGCGGCGGCAGCGGCGCTGGCGTGGCTCATGGTTCAGGTCGTGTCCACGTAGCCAGCCGCCGAATGGCAGGCGCGACGGTTGGCCCGCCGCTTGCACGTGGGATCTGTGTGCCGTCGCGGGGCGTTAAGTTTCAGGGTCCCGCTCCCACTGTCATTGTCCTCTTCCGAGCTCCATGTCCGACTACTCGCGCGCCTGGCAGGTGATCGTCGTGGGCGGTGGTCCCGCCGGCAGTTCGGCGGCTTGGCATCTCGCCACGGCCGGGCTCGATGTGTGCTTGTTGGATCGGGCGCGTTTTCCGCGGGCCAAGCCGTGCGCCGAGTACGTGAGTCCGGAAGCGAGTCGCATTCTTGACGCGATGGGCGCGCTGGCGCCGCTCGAGCAGGGAGGTGCGGCATCGTTGACCGGGATGGTGGTGCACGCGCCGTCGGGCGACCGTATTCATGGCGAGTTCGTAGCCCGTCACGGTTTTCGTGGCTTCCGCGATCGCGGACTTGGGGTACGCCGAGAAATTCTCGACACGTTGCTCATCGAGCGAGCGCGCGCCGCCGGCGTCTGCGTGCTCGAGGACATCAAGGTGGAGGGGGTCACGCTGGACGCGAGCGGCGCGGCGAGCGGCGTGGAGGTCCGCACACCAGACGGCATGCGCACGATGCGTGCATCACTGGTGATCGGCGCCGACGGGCTACGCTCCATCGTGTCGCGCCGGCTGAAGCTCGCCCATCAATCCCGATGGCCGCGTCGCGTGGCTCTGGTGGCGCATTATCGTGGCGTGCGCGACATCGGCACGCTCGGCGAGATGCATGTGACCAGCAATGGCTACGTGGGACTCGCGGCGGTGTCGGGCGGACTAACCAACGTGGCATTGGTGGTGCCGCGCCGAGCGGCGCAGGGTATGGCGGGCGATCCCACCGCGTTTCTCGAGGCGTGGATCGCGGCACAACCCACGCTGCAGCCGCGCTTTCGCGAGGCGATTCGCGAGACGCCCGTGCGCGCCACCGGGCCGTTCGCCTCCCATGCCACGCGCGCGTGGGCACCGGGTGCGATGCTGACCGGCGACGCCGCCGACTTCTACGATCCGTTTACCGGCGAGGGCATCTATGCCGCGCTGCGTGGCGGTGAATTGTTGGCCCCGTTCGCGGTCGAAGCGGTGCACGCGCGCGAACAGGCCAACGCGCGCGGTATGCGCCAGGCGCTGCGGGCCTACGAACAGGCGCGTAAGCACACCTTCGCCGGGAAATGGCGGGTTGAGAAGCTCATTGGCGCCGCCGTGGCCTTTCCACCGTTGTTGAACTACGCCGCGCGCGTGCTCACACGCGATCGCGATCTTGCCGACCTGTTGATCGGGGTGACGGGCGACTTTGTTCCGCCGTCGGCGGTCCTGCGCCCGCGCACCCTGCTCCGTTTCCTTTCCTGATGATTGATCAAGACTTGTTCCGCGCCGTCCTGGGACGCTTTGCTTCCGGCATTTCCGTGATTACGACGCACGACGCAAGCGGGACGCCGCATGGCATGACCGTGAGCGCCTTCTCGTCGCTCAGTCTCGACCCGCCGCTCGTGCTGGTGTGCATCGGCAACGACGCCACGATGGCACCCGTGATCGCCCAAGCCACCAGCTTCGCGGTGAACGTGCTCGCCGATTCGCAGGAAGCACTCTCGCGGCGGTTCGCCGGCAAGGTGGACGATCGCTTTGCGGGCGTGGGCTATGCGGATGGCGAACTGGGCGACGCCGTGCTCGACGATGTCGTGGCGTCGATGCAGTGCCGCATCGTGGCACGCCATCCAGCGGGCGATCATGTGATCGTGATCGGTCATGTCGAGCAGGCCGCGGCGGGTGATGCGAAGCCGCTGCTCTACTATCGCGGTGGCTACGCGCAGTTGGAAAGATAGACTCGCGCCTCGCTTCCATGCTCACGCCGGCGCGCCAACGCGGCACCGAGATCCTCGACGACCCCGGCGACAATCCCGCGCTCGCGCTGCGATCGTTGCGTGATGTCGCGCTGGCCAATCGATTCTTCGGCGGTCGCCGCGCTGTGCTGGCCGAAGTGCGGCGCGTGCTGTGCGAGCGGCCGACGGCGCGCGACCCGCGGCAGCCGATGATGTTGCTCGACATCGGCACCGGACTCGGCGATATCCCGCGCGCGGCGCAACGGATGGCGCAACGCCTGCAGTCAGGCGCGTCGCCGCCATTGACCACGATCGGTATCGAGCTCGTTCCGGCGCTCGCGCGAGCAGCCAGTGCGTCGTGCACGCATGGGATTGCCGCCGATGCCATGGCGTTGCCGTTCGCCGATGGCAGCATCGATATCGTGACGTGCTCGCAGGTGCTGCACCACTTCGACGGGCCGGAGGCCGATCGCCTGCTTCAGGAATGCAGCCGCGTGGCACGCCGGGTCGTGATCATCGGCGACCTGCGTCGCAGCTGGTTTGCGGTGGCCGGTCTCTGGGCGGCATCGTTCCTGCTACGGTTCCATCCTGTGAGCCGACACGACGGCATCGTGTCGATTCTGCGGGGCTTCACGCGCGACGAACTGCAGACGCTCGTGGAGCGCGCTACCGGGTGTCGGGTGCGCGCACACCGTGCTCCCGGATTCCGGGTCGTCGCGGTGTGGTCGCCGCCTCTGCCCTCGATCGCGCGCTCGTAATGTTCTCGCCTCCCTCCTCCGATCCGGCCATGCACGCGAACTACGAACTGGGTCCGCCACCGGCGGATCAACTGGTGACACAGATCGACGAACGACTCGTGCGCGCACCCGTCGCGCGCATCTTCGAGATCGCCCGCGAAGTCGAGCATTGGCCGGCGTATCTACCGCACTATCGGTTCGTTCGCTTCCGCCATCGCACACCCGACGGCGGTGGCATGGTGGAGATGGCGGCCAATCGTCCGTTCGGCCTCTTCAACTGGCCCACGTGGTGGCTGTCGGAAATGGCCGTGAATCACGACGTGCCGTGGGTACGCTTCAAGCACGTCGGTGGCGTCACCACGCGCATGGATGTGGAATGGAGTTTCACGCCCGTGTCTGGCGGCACGCTCACGCGTATCGTGCATGTGTGGAACGGGCCGATGTGGCCGTTGATAGGACGGTTCGCGGCCACGCAGGTGATCGCTCCGGTATTCGTGCACGGCATCGCGTCGCGCACCTTGGCGGGTTTGGCCGCCGTCGCTGAACGGAATCCGTCATGACCACACTGCCGCACACGCCTTCGACCCCAGAATCCTCACCCTCCCGCCGTCGGGTCGCCATCACCGGCATCGGGTGCGTCACGCCGATCGGCACCGGCGTCGAGGCGCTTTGGCAGGGACTGCGCACCGAACGGTCCGCCGTGGTGCACGCCACGCGCTTCGATGCGTCGATCTACCGTTCGCAATGTGCCGCGCAGATCGAGGGCTTCGAAGCGACCAACTGGATCGACGCCAAGCGCGTGAAACGCTTCGACCGCTTCAGCGAGTTTGCGGTGGTGAGCGCCATCCTCGCCCTTGAAGATGGCAAGCTCGATCTGGCGAACGAAGACCGTGAACGCGTAGGCGCGATGATGGGCACGGCGCTGGGTGGTGTGGGTTACGCTGAAGAGCAGGCCGCGCGCTTCCTGCACGGCGGCTTGCGCGCGGTCGACGCCACGCTCGCGCTCGCGGTGTTTGGCGGCTCTGCCAGCTGCAACATGGCCATCGAGTTCGGCATATCGGGCCCCAACTCCACCAACGCCATGAGTTGCGCGTCGGGGTCGATGGCCATCGGCGAAGCGTTCCGTCAGATCCGCGACGGCTACGCCGACGTGATGCTGGCCGGCGGATCGGAAGCGCCACTCGCCACCCTCTGCTTCGGCGCCTTCGCGCTCATTCGCGCCATGTCGACGCGTAACGACGACCCGGCGCGCGCCTCACGTCCGTTCGACAAGGACCGCGACGGCTTCGTGATGGGCGAAGGCGGCGCCGTGCTGCTACTCGAGGAGTGGTCGCACGCGGTGGCACGAGGCGCCCGCATTTACGCGGAGCTCGGCGGCTACGGCACCACCAACGATGCGCATCACATGACCGCCCCGCGCCCCGATGGTGCACAGGCCGCGCGATGCATGCGTAACGCCTTGCGGGACGCATCGGTAAGCGTGGAACAGATCGACTACATCAATGCACACGGCAGCAGCACGCCCCTGAATGATCCCACCGAAACGCTGGCCATCAAGCAGGTGTTCGGCGATCGCGCCTATCGCATTCCCGTGTCGAGCACCAAGGGCTACTACGGTCACGCCCTCGGTGCGTCGGGCGCCTTCGAAGCGGCCATCAGCGCACTGACGATTTCACGCGGCTGGGTGCCACCCACGTTGAACCTGGAAACGCCCGACGTGGGTTGCGACCTGGACTACGTGCCGCAGCACGGCCGCGAGATGAGCCCGCAGGTGGTGCTATCGAACAGCTTTGGGTTTGGTGGGATCAATGCGGCGTTGGTGCTCAAGCGGGCGACGGGCGCTTGAACAGCAGACTCCCCCCTGCTTCCTAAGGAGTTGGCAGTACCCCCTTCCTACGCCCCCTTCAAGTACACATCGGCGTACCGCTCGATACTCCGCTGAATCACCTTGAACGCGACTTCACTCTTCTCCCATCCCTGAATCTCGACGCGCTTGCCCTCGAGATCCTTGTAGATGCCGAAGAAGTGTTCGATCTCCTTCAGGTAGTGCGCCGGCATGTCGGCGATGTCGTAAATGTCGTTGTGATACGGATCGTCGCTCGGCACGGCGAGGATCTTCTCGTCGGGCTCACCCTTGTCCAGCATCTTCAGCACGCCGATCGGGCGGCAGGTGATCTGGCAGCCCGGGAATGTCGGCTCGTTGATGCGTACGAGAATGTCGAGTGGATCATTGTCTTCGTGCAGGGTGCGCGGAATGAAGCCGTAGTCGCCGGGATAATGCACGGCTGAATACAGCACGCGATCGAGCTTGAACTGTCCGGATTCCTTATCGAGCTCGTACTTGTTGCGCGAGCCTGCCGGAATTTCGATGATCGCGGTGACCAGCTCCGGCGCGTGAGGACCGGGGGACATATCGCGCCAGGGATTGTGCATTGACATGGGGGTGTGGAAAGAAGAAAGGTCAGCGATTCCGCAGAGCAGCGGCCGCTTCGAGGGCGAAGTAGGTGATCGTCATGTCGGCGCCAGCGCGCGCGATGGCCACCAGCGATTCCATCATCGCGCGATCGCCATCGATCCAGCCGCGTTCCGCCGCCGCCTTGATCATCGAGTACTCACCACTCACCTGATAGGCCGCGAGCGGCATCTGCGTGTCGCGCTTCACCGCAGCGATGATGTCGAGGTACGCACCGGCCGGCTTCACCATCAGAATATCGGCGCCCTCTTCGACATCAAGCCGCACTTCGCGGAGTGCTTCACGACCGTTGGCCGGATCCATCTGATAGCTGCGGCGGTCGCCGAATGTCGGCGTCGACTCGGCCGCTTCGCGAAAGGGTCCGTAAAACGCCGACGCGTACTTGGCGGCGTAGCTCATGATCGGCGTCTGTGTGAAACCCGCCATGTCGAGAGCGCGACGCATGTGGCCGACTCGCAGGTCCATCATGTCGCTTGGTGCCACGATATCGGCACCAGCCTCGGCGTGCACCAACGCTTCACGCGACAGCAATTCGAGCGTGGCGTCGTTGTCCACGTCGCCCGACGGCGTAAGCAAACCGCAGTGCCCGTGCTCGGTGTACTCGCACATGCACACGTCGGTCACGACCACGAGGTGCGGGAACTCGCGCTTGAGCGCGCGCACCGCTTGTGGCACCGGTCCCTGAGGATCCCACGCCGACGAACCGGTCGCATCCTTCGTATCAGGAATGCCGAACAACAGAATACCGCCGATTTGTGCCGCTGCCGCCTTCTCGGCGTCGCGCAGCAGTTCGTCCACCGACGTCTGCGACACACCGGGCATTGAACCGATGGGCGCGCGCAGTCCCTTCCCCGAGCGCACGAACAACGGCCAGATGAACTGCGCGGGATCCAGACGCGTCTCGCGCACCATGCGACGGAGCGCCTCGGTGCGCCGCATACGACGCATGCGCATGGGCATTACTGGGCTCCCTGCGGGATGGCCCTTTCAGCGGCCTTGGCAGCGGCGGCTTCGGCCAGCTCTTCGCGCAGCTCTTCCAGAATGCTGGCGCCGCCGGCCGCGCGCAGCTGTCGTGCGAGTTCACGTCCGCTCGACGCCGGATCAGCCGCGTTGATCGGCAATCCGCCGCGCACCACCGACACACCGTCGATCGACGCGATGATGCCGTGCAGCATCGGTCCATACTGCTCTTCGTACGTCGTGCACGCGCCGATCGGCACCTGACAGCCGCCTTCGAGCGTGGCCAGCAGCGCGCGTTCGGCGGTGACGGCGGCGCGCGTGTGCGCATGATCGAGTGTGACCAGAATCGCGGTCATGCGCTCGTCGTTCGCGCGGGCCTGTACCGCGATGGCGCCCTGCCCCGGCGCCGAGATCCAGTCGGGCGGATCCATGAACGCGACGATGCGGTCGCCCAGTCCCAGTCGACGTAAGCCGGCCGCCGCGAGCAGCGCCGCATCGACTTCGCCCGCGTCGATTTTCCTGAGACGCGTACCCACATTGCCGCGCAGCTCGCGCACATCGAAATCGGGGCGCAGTGCGCGCAACTGAGCGCGACGACGCAGCGACGACGTGCCGACCTTGGCGCCCTTCGGCAACTCCAGCAGTGTGCGCGCGGTGGTGTTGGGACCGACCACCAGCGCATCGCGCGGATCTTCGCGCTCGAGCAGCGCGACGATGGTGAGCCCTTCGGGATCGGCCGTGGGCAGATCTTTCAGCGAGTGCACCGCGCAGTCGGTGCGACCGGCAATCAGGTCGGCTTCGAGTTCGGCGGTGAACAGCCCTTTCTCGCCGATGGCGTTGAGCGGGCGATCGAGAATGCGATCGCCGATGGTCGTGTACTCCACCAGCTCACTCGCGATGCCGCGTTCGGCCAGCGCGGCAGCGACCTGGCGCGCCTGACGCAGTGCCAACTCTGAGGAACGGGTTCCGATGCGGACGACAAGATCAGTCATGCTACAACTTATTGGAGCGACCGCAGGATCAGTTAGCCCCTGAGTGTCCGCAGGCCTTCACAATGCTGTTCACCCAGCCTTCCATCGTGGCCGCCCCCGATTCCACTTTCACGGGAAAGCCTGCCACTTTCGCGGCACGCGCCGTGACCGGCCCGATACACGCCACCGGCAGCCGGCCGGCATGCTCCGCCGGGAGGGCGTCGAGCAGCGCGTCGACCGCACTCGGTGCTGCCACGGTAACCAAGTCGATCTCCCCGGACTTCACCAGCGCGCGCACGCGGGCCTGCCCCTCGGGGTCGGGGGCGCTGCGATACGCGGGCACGCTCTCCACCACCGCCCCCAGCGCACGCAGCCCGTCGGGGAGTATGTCGCGGGCGGCCGCAGCGCAGGGATAGAGCATGTGGGCGCCCTCGATATCCGACCGGGACGCCATGGCGTCGAGCATCCCCACCGCCTGCGCGTTCTCCGGCTGCACAATGGGTGTCCGCCAGCCACACCGTTCGGCCGCGGCGGCGGTGGCGGTGCCCACCACGGCCAGTCGGCGGGTGGCCATGGCCGCCTCGGCACCGCGTTCCGTTACCACGCGCGCCAGATGGTCGACGGCGTTGACGCTGGTGAGCAGGATCCAGTCGAACTCGATGAGGCGACGCACAGCCTCGTGCAGCGGCGCGAGGTCCAGCGTTTCGATGCGCGTAAGCGGCACCTCGTAAACCGTGGCACCCTTGACCCGCAGGGCGTCGGCCAGCGGTGAGCCACGCTCACCAGCGCGTGTGACCGCGATGCGCACACCGTGTAACGGCCGCGAGTCCGAAGGGCGCGCCGGCATCGCGGCCATGATCAACTGGTTATCAACGGGTGATCAGCAGGCGATCAACGGGCGCGCTTGGCCCGCGCCAAGCGACGGAGCAAGAGCACCGTATAACCGCCGTAGGCTGCCAACGTGATCGCGTAACCGGCCCACATGTAGCCACTGCTGTCGGGCGGACCACCGGCCTTCGGCACGTACGCCACTTTGCCTGCAGTGTCCTGCACGGTGGCGACGGTCAGCATCGGCACGGCCGCCACCAGCGCACTGACCCCAACGATCACGCCGCCTCCATCGCCGCACGCGCGTCACGCAGCGTGGCCCAGCGAAAGCGCAGACGCAACAACGCGAAGAAGAGCAGCAGGAATGCCACCATCGACAGCCCGAAGGACAGCAGCATCTCAGGCGGCATCTTGGGCTTTTCCGGCGCCAGTACCACGGGCTCCGGGTGCATTCCGCGAAACAGTTTCACCGTGAGGTGAATGAACGGCACCAGCAGCGCCGCCAGCGTTCCCATCACCGCCGACAGGCGTGCGCGCACTTCCGCCGACTCCACGCCACTGCGCAACACCAGATACCCCATCACCAGCAACCACAGGAAGAGCGTGCTGGTGATACGCGCCTCCCATACCCACCACGTGCCCCAGCTCGTGCGTGCCCACACCGGGCCCGTGACCAGCACGATGCCCATGAACACGAGCCCCACTTCGGCCGACGATTCGGCGAGGCGATCAAGGCGCTCGTCCTTGATCCACAGGTACATGATGCTGCTGACGAACAGGATGCCGCAGGCGAAGTAGAGCCCGATGATCGCCGCCGGCACGTGCACATAAAAGATCTTCTGCGCCGCGCCCAGCATCGCATCGATAGGCGTGAAGAACAGCGCGCGCGCGCACGCCGCGATCACGGCGACGATCGCGAGAGCGAGGAACGCATCGAATCCCTTCGGCTCCGGCAAGGTGGCCGGACGCGGGGCAGCAGACGACACCGACGACATACCCTACTCCTCGATGGTGAACGGAAACACCACGATACACGCCGACACGAAGACGAGATCGAAAGCGAGCAACACTTTCAGCCACGCCATCCCATCGGCGATCGGCTGACCACGCAACACGACCGCCGTGGCCTGCGCCGCGGGAATCACCAGCGGCACGAAAAACGGCAGCGTCATCATCGGCAACAGCAGTTCGGCCAATCGCGTGTTGGATGCGATCGCCGCGAAGAGCGTCCCGACCGCCGACAGCCCGATCGAGGCGAGCAGCACGATCCCCACGATGATCCACCACGACGAACCGACCGAAAGATCGAAGAAGAGCGCCACGGCGGGAAGCGCCAACGATTGAACGCAGATCACGAACACGAGGTTCGCGATGGCCTTGCCGGTAAAGATGGCCTCACGGGACACCTGCGACGCCAGCAGCCCGTCGTACGCGCGTTCAGCCAGCTCCAGCCCAAAGGAGCGATTGAGCCCCAGCAGTCCGGAAAAGGTGAAGATCACCCAGAGCACACCGGGCGCGAGATCCATGGCCGGAATCGCCGTGGGATCCCACGTGAAACGGAAAATCACGACCGCGAGCACGGCAAAGACCGTGGCCGCCAGAAACGCGCTCCGGGTCCGGAACTCGATCACCAGGTCTTTCCGGGCAATTCGCCAAGCGTCGGCCAGATACGACGGCGCCCGATGGGTGGAGCCCGCCGGCCCAGCGCTCACGCCAGCCCCTCATGTACGAGCGCCCGATACTTCGCCTGATACCCCGACACGTCGAAGCCGGACGGCGAGACCGGCTGCTCGTCGACAAACTTGCCGTGCTGCATGATGGCCGAGTGCGTGGCCAGCGCGAGCCCTTCGCTCAGGTTGTGCGTGACCAGGACCAAGGTGGCGCCATTGGCCTTCAGCGCTCCCAAGACATCGGTCAGCGCCTGCGCGCCGGTTTCGTCGAGCCCCGTATACGGCTCGTCGAGCAGCACGAGCTGCGGCCCATGCACCAGCGCGCGCGCGACGGACACGCGCTGCTGCAATCCGCGACTCAAATAGCGCACGGCGGTGTCGGCACGATCGAGCACACGCAGCTGCGTGAGCACGTGCGTGGTGGCCCGGTCGGCGTCGATCACCCCCTGACACTCGGCGGCAAAACGCACGTTCTCCCGCACCGACAGCGCCGGGTAGAGCATGGCGTGATGCGAGATCAATCCGACCATCCGTCGCGTCTCGGCAGCACCAGGGAGCGGTTGGCCATGCAAACGCGTGGTCCCGGCGGACGGTTTGAGCAATCCGCCCAGCAAGCGCAGCAGCGTGGTCTTGCCCGCGCCGTTCGGACCGAAAAGTGCGAGACAGGCACCTTCATGCAGCGCGAGCGACACCCCGTTCACGGCACGCCGCCCACCGAAGGCGCGCACCAGCGCCTCGGCCGTAAGTGCCGGAGCCGCCGCCAAGGCGGACGCGACCGCTGTCGCACCGGTTTCGTGAGGTGACTGCATCGCTCTACATTAGCAGGACGCGCGGTTACTCGCGACACGCGAGCGACCGCGATCTGCGCCCTCACCGTCGGACACCCCACCGCGCCGGTTCGTACCGGACACCAGGTCTCCATGAGCGATATCGACGTCCTCCTGCAGGAAACGCGTTCCTTCCCGTCGCCGAGTGCCTTCCGCGCCACGGCCCGCGTTCACGATTCGCGCTTGGCAGACGAGGCGGCAGCGGACCCCGTGAGTTTCTGGGCGCGAGA
>JBBQXC010000006.1:0-59518 GCA_038210005.1 Gemmatimonadales bacterium | reverse complement strand
CGATTTCGGCTCGACGATGCTCTGGCTGTATGGCAATGGCACGGTCTATTTCTTCGACCTGCCGCCGGGATACGGCACCGCGCGACTGCCCAACGTCGACCGCGGCTACGTGCGCGATGTCCAACGGGCGTCGCCCGTGCGTTGGGACAATGTCGACGTGCCCATCGACGTCGACTCCACGCGCCTGCGAGTGCTGCGGTTCCGTGGTTCTTCCGATTCGCTCGACGTGCTCGTCCTCGCCGCGGTCCCGAGCGAAGCGCTCCGCGAGGCCGACGACAGCGGGGCACCCATGGCGCGGGTGATGGTTCGTCTCCTCGATGATCGAGCCCAGAGTACCCCCGTGACCGTCGACTCGCTCCGCCTCGACGCGTCCACGTCCGGGCTGTTTACGTGGCGAGCGCGCGTTCCGGCACGATCGGGCATTGTCCAGGCAGAGACGCGTGTCCCCGATGTGCGCCGGGTGAGTCGTGGCATGGCCATCGCCGAGGGCGGGTTGCCCGCCGGCTTCACGGTAAGCGACGTGCTGATCGGGACGCCGCGTGTCGCGCAGGCGAGTGGGGGGGCCGCTGAGCGCTGGTTCACGTTGCCGCTCACGCCGTCACTCGCCGACTTCGACGTCGGTGCCAACGTCGCCGTTGGGTGGGAGTTGTATGACCTCGCGCGCGATGGGCAATCGGCAGCACGACGCTATCGTGTTGCCGTCACGATCAACCGCATGGAACGCGGTGGACTGACTGGCCTCGTGCTTCGTGCCATCGACGGCGTCGGCGCGACCATCGGCGTGATGCGTTCGACACCGGACGCCTTCACGATGAGCTACGAGCGCGTGATTCCGGCGGCGGAGCCAGCGTCTACCATGACACAGGCCGAGTCACTCACGATCGCCGGCTTCGGTGAGCGAACTGGTACCTATCGTCTCACACTTGACGTGACCGACCTCGTGACCGGCACGAAAGCCACACGGCGCACCACCTTTCGGGTGGGCCGCTCGGCGCCCTAAGGCCTGTCGCTGATAACGCGGTACGCCGCAAGAGCAACCACTGCCGCTAGTTGATCTTCCGCAGCGTCACGCTGCCGTTCACCGTGCTGGCCCGAATGCGCGTGGCGCCGTTGCCCACGGTGCCACGCAAGCGTCGCGGAGACAGCGTGCCGGAAATCGTGATCGGAAAATCGGTCGACACGCGTCCGTTCACGGTGGACAGTTCGAGCTGTGCCCCGAAGTTGGACGGCAGTTCGATCGTGATGGCGCCGTTCACCGTTTCGTAGTCGAGATCATCGGCGCGGCCGAGCGAACCCATTGACACGGTGATGCTGCCGTTCACGGTCTTGGCGCGCACGGGACCGCCGGCGCTGCGCGCCGTGATGCTGCCGTTCACGGTGCGCGCATCGACTTCGTTGTTCACGCCCGTCACTTCGACACCACCGTTCACGGTGGACAGATCGACCCGCACCCCATCGGGCACCCGCACGGTGAAGCGCACCGACACATCGTTGCGGTCGTTCCACTTGGTGCGGCGATCGGTGTGGATGCCGCTCTCGTCGCAGCGCGAGCCCTCGCTGAAGAGTGCGCAGACGAGCACGTCGTCGCCGATCTTCTTCTGCTCGATGCGCACGTCTTCGGGGTTGCCGCGGCGCCAGCGCTTTTCGGCGCTCACCTCGACGCGGCCGTTGGTGCTGCGCTCCACCTGAATGCCGCCGTTGATGTTCTTGATCATCACGCGTCGCCCCGACGGGACGGTGCCCGACCAGGTGAACGCATTGTCGCGTTGCATGTCACGGTCGCGATCCTGCGCAACAGCGGGCGCTGCGAGCATGGCGGTGAGCAGCAGTGCGGCGGCCGCGGAACGACGCGCCGAACGGCTCGCAGAACGGAACGACAGCATGGGAAACTCCTGATGCAAGAGAGATGCACGCACCTGTGCGATCATGAGCGGTTACCTCGCACGACGCGGATGTCGCCGTTGAACGTGGAAATGGTGAAGCGGGTGGAACCGCCGCCGCCGATTTCATAGCGGCGCACGGCGCGGTCGCTGCGTGACGACGTGAGGCTGCTGGGCATCAGGGTGACGGACCCGGAGGCCGTCATGTCCCCGTTGAAGGTGGAGACATCGATGCTGCCGCGCGCGCTCTCCGGGAGTCGCAAAGTCACGTCTCCCGAATGCGTGGTGAGCTGCAGGCGGGCATCGTCGGTGGTACTACCGTCGAACGTGATGCTGCCGCTGATGCTTTCGACATCCACGCGCGCCGCGCGATCCATTCCCAGCATGACATCGCCGCTGGTGGTGTGCACATTCACGTCGTCGCGCACACCGCGCAGCGTGATGTCGCCGCTCATGGTGGTGACGCGCGCCGGCCCGGAGCGGCCACTCAGGCGGATATCGCCGGAGAGCGTTTCGAGCGTGAGTCGTCCGCCGATGTCGTCGAGGCCAATGTCACCGCTGGTGGTACGAATCTCCACGTCACCATCAATGCCGGACACGTCGACGTCGGCCGACGCGGTGGACACCACGAGGCGCACGTTGCGCGGCAGGTCGAGTTCGAGCGTGGCGTCGCTACGGCGGCTACCCGAGCGACTCGAACTGCTCGATCGCATGTGCTCCGACGCTTCGAGCGTCACGCCCACGCCGGTCGTGCGCAGCTGATAGTCGCCGCTGCGTCCACGGATCGCACCGGTCGTGGCTGAGCTACCGCGCACCACCAGACGACCGGTACGCACCGTGATATCGACCACAGCGTTGCGCGCGACGGCGAAACTCGAGTCGCGTTGCGCCAGAAGCGGCGAGGCCCCTCCGGCCAGCGGGAGCATCAGCAGCGCACCAAGCGGGATGAGGAGACGGGATCCCCGAGGAAGAATAGACACGTGAGGAGATCGCATCACAGCAACGCCACACGTCGGAGCAGCGCGAGCTTGGTTTCGAGTGCGCGATCAAGTTGGGTGGCCAGCAGGGCGCTGCGCGGATCACGCGCGAGTGCCCTGCGACTGTCGCCGATGGCCCGATCGATGATGTCCAGGTTGCGACGCAGTTCGCGCACGGTCACGCTATCGAGTTCCACGACGCGATCGTCGACGATGCGACGCAGCGCCGAGATCTCACGTTCATAGACCACATCGGCGTCGGTGTCGTCACGCGCGGCATCGCGAGCGACGAGTCGCGTCGTGGCAGGGGCTGCAGGCGCGGGAGGCGCGCTCGAGGAAGTGGACGGCGAGACCGCCACGATCTCGACCGACGCGCCGGGCCGGCCCAGGTCGTTCACGCTGTCGGTGGTCGCCGAGACCGTGGCAACCGCAGCGGGCGACGCCGTGACGGCATGCCCGCGGGCGGCGAGACGCCACGTGATACCCGATGTCACCGCCACCAGCATCGTGGCGGCGATGGCGAAAGTGCGAACCGACACGGTTCGCGTCGGCGCACCTATCGGCGGAGCCGCGGCCGAGATGGGGAGTACCGTGGTATCGAGACGGGCTTCGATGCCGCTCCAGAGATCGCGCGAGGGCGAGATTCCCGGTAACGCTTTCGACGCCGCCACGATCGCCTCGAGCTCGCGCACCAGCGCGGCGCAGGCAGCACACTCGGACTGATGCGCCGTCATCCACGCCTGCTCGTCGCTCTCAATCTCGCGCTCCATGAACCCGCCGCACTGCGCGTCGAAGCGCGTGCAGTCGGCGGAGACGCCGGTCGGGGGAACGACTTTGGTGTAGTCCATGCGCTCTGTTACCGATTCAGGGCCGCGCGCAACAACATGCGCGCACGGTGTAATTGGGCCTTGCTGCCGCCCGACGTAATGCCGAGTTGTTCACCGATCTCTTCGTGCGTGAAACCCTCCACGTCATGCAGCACGAACACCCGTCGCGCACCAGCCGGCAGACCGGCGATCGCGGCATCGAGATCGAGCCGCTCTCCGACGAATATTGCGCGCGCTGGCGCCTCGTCGAGCGTGTCGTCGTCGGCAATGCGGGCGCCGTGAACGCTGGCCCGCTTGCGACGCGACAACACCACGTTCACCGCCACCCGATGTAGCCAGGTGCTGAACGCCGACTCGCCACGAAAGCCGGGCAGCTTCTGCCACACCCGTACGAACACGTCCTGCGTGACTTCCTCGGCCAGCGGCCGGTCAGCCAGCATGCGCAGGCAGATCGCGTAGACGCGGTCCACGTGCGCCCGATAGAGCCGCTCGAAGGCGCGCCGGTCACCCGAGGCCGCAGTGGTCACGTCCGCGTCCGCCTCGACACCCGCGTCGGTCAGCCCCGTGTCGGTCACACCTGCGTTGGCCCCAGCAGTGACCACGCCCGGCGATGATGCCGGGACCGCGGGCTGCATTGATGCGAAAACAGGCTTGGTCACACGCAGGGCGAGCAAAGAGGCTCCGGTAGCAGGTCACCCAATTGGATAACAGATTGAGCCGGAGGGTTTGAAGCGATCGCTCAGATCGTGAGCGACGCGACGACGGCTGGCAATTCGGTAATTCGGTTCATCCAGTAATCCGGTGCCGCGACGGCCAATTCACTCCGGCTGAACGGGCCCCACTTGGCTGCGGCCGTGCGCACCCCGGCGGCCCGCCCGGCGTGCATGTCATGCGGCGAATCTCCCACGAACAGGGCGCCCGTGGCCGGGAGATCCAGGCGGCTGAGCGCCAACAGGACGGGGTCGGGGAGCGGCTTGTGGCGCTCGGTCTCCTCGAAGGTCACAACGGCGTCGAAGGCCCCCGACAGCCCGACATGCTCGAGGGAACGTGCCGTCATGCCGCGTCCCTTGCTGGTGACCAGCGCGGTGCCATGCCCCTGTGCCCTCGCCCAGGCGATGGTGTCGAGCACGCCGGGATAGGCCGTGGTAAGCCGAGGCAGGTGAATGCCCTGATAGTCACGATAACGCTCCACCAGCGATTCCACCTCCGCCTCGCCATCACACCACTCGGCCAACTGCGTACGCAGCGGTGTCCCGATCCCTGCCACCCACTCCTCGGTGGTCGGCGCACGCTCGCGTCCATCGAACGCGAATCGCATGGACTCGAGGAGCAGACCGATGGAGTCAATCAGAGTGCCGTCGAGGTCGAAAAGGAGCGCGTGCCGTGACATGCTGAAGTGTAATCGGGACCGATCAGCAGCAGGGCACGGACACGACACGTCCACGATGCGGTGGTGTCGGCCGCCGACGGGGGCAACTCCGGCGCGAAGCTCGCCAACACGGGTTCCAGCCGCCACGCGGTCATCCACGCGCGCGGTGAACTCCGTGGCATCGCATCCGCCAACGCGCACCACCGCGCCAAAGCGTCCTCCGCCCCGGATCCCCGCGCCCGCCCTACGACGCGTTCGGCATCGGCAATCGCTCCCCGCAGCGCGACGCGGTCGATCGGATCGCATCGCTGCACGAGTTGTGCGAGGTGTCTTGCCGTGCGCTGCGCCAATGGCGCCAGCGCCTGATCGGCGGGGCCGGCGTCGTCGCGCGCCACGCGACGTGCGTGCCAGCGGGATATGTCGCGGAGCGCAAGCTGCACCGGTGTCTGCAGCGTAGCGCGCGTCGCCACGCCGGCTGCGCCCGCGGGGTGAGCGCCCGCGGGGTGAGCGCCCGCGGCGTCCACGATGGTCACCACGCGCAGCAGTGCCCGCAGGCGCGAGCTCACGATGCGCCGCCCGCGGCCGCGGGGATGCGCACTCGCACAGAGCAGCATCGACTGCCCTCGGTGTTCGATGAGCGCGATCCACGCGGTCTCCCGCTCACTCTGCATGGCGCCGACTACGAGCGGGCGCGACGGTCCGCTCGCTTCACTCGCCTCGCTCGCTTCACTCGCCTCGATGGGCGCGGTCCATCGCTGCAATCGCGCGTGCAACCGCGTTGCCGCTTCGGCGGCGCTTTCGCGCCCCGGCGTGGCGCGGTGGGGCTCGTGCGCACCGATCCCTTCAGCGGCACCGGCAAAGCGTTTCGAGAGCGCCGCCTTTCTGGCCAGTCGATGCTGGAGTCGGAGCGCGCGATCGCCGTCGGTGGGTGGCGCAAAGCCGTACACGTGTACTACCGCGTGTGGAGATCCGAGGCGTGCGCAGCGGCCCACTCGTTGTCGGCGCAGCGCGTCGGTCCAGGGCAGGTCGAGATGCACGACCACACCTGCGTCCTGCAGATTCACTCCTTCGGCGAGGAGATCGGTGGAGAGCAGTAGTCGAATCGCCTCGTGCGCCGGAGGTGGCGGGCGTTCCTGCGCGATCGGCGCGAAGCGGGCGAGTGCCTCGCTGCGACTGATGCGACCGCTGGCGATGCGGGCGTGCGTACTCGAGAGCAGGCCGACCCCGGCGATGTCCGCTAGCGCGCGGTACAGGGCAGCGACGGTCTGGGTGAACTGGGAGAAGGCGATGATGGGCGTGTCGGGGTGTGCGTGCAGGAGCGCGCGAAGCTCGTGTGCGCGCGCGCTGTCGCCACGCGCGGTCTGCGCATGGTGTTCGGCAAGCCGAGTGAGCGCATCGAGGTGCGTGTCCAACCGCTCGATCAGCGGTGCGCCCTCCACTTCGCGATTGGCCATCAGTTCAGGAAAGGCGAGCTGCACTTCGTGATCGCCCACGAGCCAGCTCCGCAGTTCCGACTGCGTGGGATGACGTCCCGCGCGCAGCGCTTGCCGTAGCGCGTCTCCGCGAAGGCGGCGCTGTCGCAGCGCATGGGCCAGTGCGGCATCGCTGGAGCACCAGGCGCGCAGCAGTCCAAGGCGGATCAGCGCGCCGGCCACGGCTCCATCGTGCGCGGGAAGTGGCGCAGGCAGCGTCAAAATGTGCGTGAGCGTGGTACGATCGTGCGGCATCTGCCGCGGGGGGTGTTGCTGCACGTGCGGCCTGATCAGCCCCGTTGTATCGGCCAATGCGGGCGGCTGCGTGCTCGGAGGCGTGTTCGATCGCCGAATCACGACCTGCGCCAGCATCGCATCCGACAGGAGATCGGCGCGTGATCCCAGGAACAGCGCCAGCAGATTCCGCAATTCGTCCGCGCGGTTGTGTAGCGGCGTGGCGGACAGCAACAGGGTGTCGCAGCCGGCGACGAAGCGGGCAATGGCGGTATAGCGCGCGGTGCGTCTCGTGCGTAGATAGTGCGCTTCATCGATGATGACGAGCGTGCGAAGCGGCGCGCGCTCGCGCACCATTCCCGGCTGTACGGTGTCGGCTGCCGTTGTGCCGAGCACGCCGTCGTGGCGGGAGAATCCGTGCACGGAGTGCAGTCGTATGTGTGGCAGGTGCGCGTGGGTGATCGCAGTGCGCCACATGGGCTGCAGGGCGGCCGGCGCGATCACATGTACCTGCTCGTACGTACTGGCGACGGCGAGTGCGGTATACGTTTTCCCGAGCCCCACGTCGTCTGCGAGGAGGGCGCCGTGATGCCTTCGCATCGCCGTGTGAATGCGGGCTACGGCGTCACGCTGGTGAGGGAGCAGCGTGATATCACCGAGTTCGGCGGGTGGCGGTGGTGCGATGATGGCGGTGGCGAGCCGAGCCTGCACGTGGCGCGCGTCGTGATGGGACCACGTCATGGTGTGTACCAGTCGAGCAATGGAGTGAGTTGGCGAAGCGGAACGTCGTAGGCATCGGCGACCGCGAGATCGTGCTCGTTGATGGGTACGTGCTCGTGTCTGGCGAGTCGTTGACCGATCGGCGTGAGTAGAGTGCGGGCGCGCAGCCAATCGTGGGGAACGGGCAGGGCGGCCACGGTCCATCCGAGGAATCTCCGAAAGCCACCGCGGGCGGGTTCGGCGAGCACGTCGAGCCAGGCGGCGGCGATGGTGGAGTTCAGCAGTGCGTCGAGCGCGTAGGCGTCGTCGAGTGACGCGGTCCGCACCACGTAGCAGCTATTGAGGGGCACGGTGGGATCGCCGGCATCGAGCACGCGGGTGCGCAGTCGTTTGCCGATGTCGGCCCAGACGACGCGCGGGGTATCGGCGCGTGCGGCTTCTGTGCGAAACAGCGTCCACCACGGCATGCGCGCGCGGGCATCGCGTCGGCTTTCGAGACGGGGGCGCCAGTGTGCGAGCCATCGCGTGGTGGCGGGCGGCAGCGTGCGCAGTGGCAGCCCATCCGGGCCGTGGGTCCACAAAATGCGCAGCTCGTCGCTTGCCGTGGCCGATCCTGCGATCGGCGGTCGTGCGGTGATGCCTTCACCGCGTAACGCGGGGCGCAGCAGTCGGCGTTCAATAATCGCCGACCGTGGCACGGACGCGGTGCCTGGCGCGGGGTTGTCCGAGGCGATCACGGTGGCGGAGTCGTCGTCGTGTTCCTGTGCGTGCACGAGGAACGCGGCGTTGCAGCCGCATTTGACGCCGAGTAGTGGGCGTCCGATGGGGGAGTCGCCGAGTGCGGGGCCGGCGGTGCGGAGGCGTTCGAAGGCCGTGTGTGCGGGTGGGGGGAGGAGGATCCATGGGGCGGCCGGGTCGCCGTCGAGGGAGAGGCGTGAGGGGGGGATCGGAAAGTGACGTTCGCCGTGCTTGGTGCTGACGGTGACGTGGATGTCGGTGGGCGTGTGGGATGATGCGTCGTTGCCGGCGTGCTTTCGTGCGACCAGCAGCGACGGATAGGTGGCGGCATCGAACCACGCGGGGGCATCACTCCAGTCGCGGATCGTGCGCACCGTGGCGTGCTGGGCGATCGTGCGGCGGATGCCGCCGCCGGAGAGGGTGCGCCACAGTTTGGCGGGTACGAGCAGGGCGAGCGTGCCACCGGGCGCGAGTAGTTCGAGGCTGCGTTCGATGAAGGCGACCGAGAGGTCTGGTTGCGAGGCGAAGCCCACGCCGGCGCCGGCGCGGGCGGCGCCGGCGTGCCACGTGGCGGCGCGCATGCTGCGGAACTCTCGACGCAACTGTTCGCGATCGCGTGGCGCGAGGGCGTGCGGACGCACCCAGGGTGGATTGCCGATGACGACGTCGAAGCCACCGGTGGCGGCCACGTCGGCGAAGTAGGTCACGAAACGGAAGGGCAGCGCGCCCCCGTCGGCGAGTTTGGATCGGGCGATGGAGAGCTCGCGACATTGTTCGCGGAGCGCGTCGAGTTTGAGGTGGTCGGCGCGACTGGGCGTGCGTCGCTGGCCGAAGAGATCACGCGCCCGGAGTACGCTGAGCAGTGCGGCACGATCGGCGCGCAGGGCATCGCGTTGCGTGGAGAGTGCGGCCATCGCGCGGTACCGTTCCTCGCGCTGCAGGGCGAGGGCGATGGACTGTTTGCGTGGACCGGTGGCGCGCGTATATCGCTCGCGCAGGGCAGTCAGCGCGCGGGCGCTGGGCGGCGCGAATCGGAAATGGCCGCCGGCGAGGGAATCGCCCACGCGGATGTGATGATCCAGATTGGGCAGCGGTGGTACGCGGGTGATGTCGGTTTCCGCGCATTCGATGACCACCGACAACCACAGGCGCAGCTCGCAGAGCCAGACGGCGACCGGATTGCGATCGACGCCGAAGATGCAGTGCGTGAGGAGCTGTCGTCGGATGCGATGCGCGTCGGCGACCGGCGATGTGGCGAGTCGCGATGCGGCGAGCAACTGCGTGCGTCGGTGCAGGGTGCTGAGGCGTTCGAGCGTGTGCACCAGGAAGGCGCCCGATCCGCAGGCCGGATCGAGAATGCGCAGACGGTGCAGGGCGCCGGTCGTGGCGGGGGTGAGCACGAGCGGCGCGCTGGTGTCGTCGAGGGCATCGGGAGGGAGGTCGGGGAGGGCGGTGAACAGGGCATCGCGCACGACGTGATCGACCAGTGCCGGCGGCGTGTAGAACGAGCCCGAGCGTCGGCGCTCGTCGGTGGCCATGAGCGATTCGAAGGCGCGTCCCAGCATTTCCGGATCGACCGCTGCTTCCGACCAGCTGGCGGAGTCTTCGTGGGCGGTGAAGCGGTGCCGGTCGAGCACCGCGCCAACGAGCTGGGCGATGGCATCGTCGCTGAATCGCACGGTGCGGTGCCGCTTCTCGAGCGGCGTCGGGGAGAACAGGCCGCCGTTGAGAAACGGGACGGCACCGAAGCGGCGCGCGGCGGGGGCGCGATCGCGCTGCGGCGTGTTCAGCGTGCCGAAGAACAACGGGCGCAGCAGTCGCTGGTGTAGCTGTCCGCCCAGCTCGAGCTGCGCGGTCGTGTGATGCAGGAGAAAGTCGAGGCGATGATCGAGCCAGCCCTTCGCTTCCAGAAACGCGAGAAAGAGACACCGGCTGGTGCAGAGCAAGGCGAGCTCGCGCCGTTCGGCGGGTGACGTGGCGTTCGCGGCCGGGCCGGTTACCTCGGTGGCGAGCGTTGTGACGGCGCGCTCGAGAATGCCATAAAAGCGATGCGACAGCGCTTCGCGCCGAAGGATGTCGGTGAACCGCGCGTGGCGAAGCAGGGCGTCCTGCTCCGATACGGCGGCCAGTGTACGCAGCGTGTCGGCATCGGAATCCACCACGCGTGTACGATCGATACGCAGGGCGGCCACGCGCGGACCGCTGCTGTGCGAGCCGACGGTGGCGATGCAGAGGGTGCGTAACCGCGCGTCGAGCGTGATCAGGCACCAGTGTCGCGCTGGTGCCTGTTGCAGGATGGTGGCGGCCAGCCGTTTGGTGAGTTCGCGCGGATCGGTGGCACCGGCGAGATCGGTCGGCGGCGCGAGTTCGGCGCAGAGCAGTCGTAACGTGCCCGGGCCGCGCACGAGATCGGCGCTGCTGGTGAGCGCCTCGATGTGCAGGCGGTCGCGCCCGTCGGCGGAGAGCGCGGTGGGTGTCGCGGTAAAGCCCATGGCGTGGGCAATGGGGCGCAGCGACTGGCGGGAGTCGGCCTGCGAAAGCAGTTGGGCGGCGGCGCGGAGTGTGAGCACGCGGCTACAGTGGGTGCACGTGGCAGACCGTGTGTCACCCGAAGTGCGCCGGCGGTGCTTTCGGAGCGCATGTTGATGGGGCATCTTGCGGGATGCCCGCCCCGCTCGCCTCGCCGTCACGCTCCGACACCCGCGCTTGGGTCGAGGTGGCGCGTGTCTTCGCGCGGCTCGGGCTGACCGCCTTCGGCGGACCGGCGGCGCACATCGCGGCGATGGAAGACGAGATCGTGAATCGTCGGCAGTGGATCAGCCGCGATGAATTTGCCGATCTGGTCGGCGCCGCGAACCTCATTCCCGGCCCGAACTCCACCGAACTCGCGATCCACCTCGGCTATCGACGCGCCGGATGGCCGGGGCTGATCGCCGCCGGCGTCTGCTTCATCGTGCCTGCCGTGCTGCTGGTGTGGGGGCTTGCCATCGCGTACGTGCACAGCGGCTCACGGGTGAATGCGTCGGCGATCCTGGCTGGGCTCCAGCCCGTCGTGCTGGCGGTCGTGGTGCAGGCGCTGTGGCGACTGCGTGCGAGTCTGGTGCGTTCACGCTGGGCTGCAGCGCTGGCGGTGTCCAGCTTGGTCGCGGTGCTGGCGGGCGTTTCCGAGATGACGGTATTGGTGGTGGCGATCCTCGCCTCGATCATCATCGCGCGCGCGACGATCGGCGACGACACCGACTCAGGCGCAGACCATCGCGAGCTCGCCGCCTTCGGCGCCGTTGGTGCGGTCGGCGCTACCGCCGCCAGCATGACCGCGACGTCGGTCTTTCTGTCCTTCGCGAAGATCGGCAGTGTGCTTTTCGGTAGTGGCTACGTGTTGCTCACCTTTTTGCGTGGCGAGTTCGTGCTGCGTCACGCGGTGCTCACCGATGCACAGCTCCTCGATGCCATTGCGGTGGGACAGGTCACGCCGGGCCCGGTGTTCTCAGCCGCCACGTTCGTGGGCTATCTGATTGCCGGGCACGCCGGCGCCGCCGCCGCGACCGCCGGCATCTTCCTCCCGGCGTTCGTGGGTGTCGCCCTCACCGCACCGTATGTCGCGCGACTGCGCGGCTCTCGGCGCTGGTCGTCGGCGCTCGACGGCGTGAACGCCGCGTCGCTGGCCCTGATGGCGGCGGTCGTGCTGGTCATGGCGCGCCACATCGCGCCCGATCCGGCTGCGTTGGCTATCTTAGGCGGAGCGGCGGCCGTGCTGGTGTTTACGCGCATCGGCAGCGGGTGGGTGCTGCTGGCCGGGGGATGCATCGGTCTGCTGCGCGCGCGCGCCTGAGTGCGTCCGAGTTCTCGCGGTCTCCTTTTTCCTCTCGCACGTCTTCCCATGCCCGTCTGCTGGCTCAACGGATCTTTTGTCGCGGAACAGGACGCGTCGGTGTCCATCTTCGACCGCGGCCTGCTCTTCGGCGACGGCGTGTATGAAGTCGCGGCCGTCTTACAGGGACGGCTGCTCGATGCCGACCGGCACCTCGTGCGTTTGGCGCGCTCACTCGCGGCCATCGGTATTCCCCACACGCAGTCGGCCGCGACGTGGCTCGAGGTAATGCAGCAGCTGGCCACGCAGAACGGCGTCGACGAAGGGCTCGTGTATCTGCAGGTCACGCGTGGCGTCGCCGAACGCGATTTCCCGTTCCCGGTGCACGCGACGCCCACAATGTTCGCGTATGCCCGTCCGAAGCTGCTGCAGGCCGATCCGAATGCGTCGGGTGTGCGATTGCTGTCGGTGCCCGATATGCGCTGGACGCGGTGTGACATCAAGAGCACCAGCATGCTTGCGCAGGTCCTCGCCAAGCAGTCGGCGCGTGCCGGCGGGGCGTTCGAAGCGATGATGCACGAAGATGGCCTCGTCACCGAAGGTGGCTCCAGCAATCTGTGGATCGTGAACGACGGCGTCGTGCAGACGCGTCCGCTAACGAACGACATCCTGGCGGGCATTACGCGCGACGTGGTGCTCGAACTCGCGCACGCAGCGGGCGTGCCGGTGCGCGAGCGCGCGTTCACGGTGGCGCAAGCGAAGGCGGCCAATGAGTGCTTCATGAGCAGCGCCACGAGCTTCATCCTGCCGGTCACGACGATCGACGATGACCACGTGAGTGGTGGGGCGCCCGGTCCGGTCACGCAGCGGTTACGAGCCGCCTATCTGGAGCGCGCCCGACAGCTCACGCGCTGACACGCGAGGACAGTCACTGCGACACGTACCCACGGTCTTTCCATCGAACGTTGTTGCCGCGCGCAATCGCAGCGACGCAGATCGCCAGTACAATCGCGCCGCCCAACGGCGCCAGCAGTGCGCGGCGCATCGGATCGCCGTTGATCCGGTTCGCTGCGGCAAACGACGTGAGCACCGCCGCACTGGTGGCGGCGCTCCAGAGCAGCAGCCCGGTACCGACAGTGCTGCCCGTGATCAATGCCGCTGCGCACCACACCAGCATCACGAACGGCATCAGCACGCCCAGCGGAAACGACAGCAGAAAGAGCGGATAGAGCCGCTGGCCCACCGCCCCCCACCACATCGCGTGGCGTCCGCCGGCGTACATGTTCTTCCCCCAGCCTTTCATCAGGCTGTCCAAGCCGTCGTACATCCGTGTGCTGAGCTGGCTGATGCCAAGCGCGAGCGACACGCGATCGCCACGCGCGTGTATCGTCTGCGCCATCATCACATCCTCAGCCACGAAGCCCCGCACGGGTTCGTGACCACCGATGGCGTCGTATACGCGCCGCGACAGCATGAAGCACTGCCCGTTGGCCACGACGTCGCGCGGATTCGTGGCCCGCTCCATCGCCGCTGCCCCACCGTACCGGGTAAGAATCAGCGTAAACACCGACGGCTGCACCGCGCGCTCCCACACCGTGCCCATTTCTTGGTGTCCGGCCACCGACAACAGCTCCGCGCCCCGCCGCTCACGCATGCGAACCATGCGCCCCACGAGATCGGGGGCGTGGCGGGTGTCGGCGTCGGTGAACAGGAGCAGCGATCCCGTGGCGTGCGCCGCACCCGACTGGCAGGCCCACTGCTTCCCGAACCAGCCGGCGGGCAGTTCCGGCGCGTCCACGATCTTCACCCGGGCGTCACCGGCAGCCGCGGCACGCGCCAGCGCACCGGTCCCGTCGGTGGAATGATCGTCCACGACGATGAGCTCGAGGTCGGGCCAGGTTGACGCACGGATACTGCGAATGCACGCGGCGATGTGCGCCGCCTCGTTCCGGGCGGGGAGTACGATGCTGACGCGCGGTGCCGACGCTGCCGTCGTTGCCGCCACGTCGATGTCGTCGAGGCTGGGCGTCGTGCGGAGCCGACCGGCCAGCACCAGCGGTGCGGCCACCCACGGCGTGGCAGCCAATGCGGCCGCGGCGGCGCCCAGCAACGATATCGGCACCAATCCAGAAAGAGTGCTTAGCATAATCCCTGCAAGCTGACAGATCACCTCGCCGTTCGGCAGCGCACCACGCGCATCTTGACGAGTCGGTGTGGTTCCGTTGCTCCCTCGAGTCAGGGCCGGTACGTTCAGACATGGTCGCGGCGGCTGGTACTTTCGATCTTCCCGAGGGTGATCCTCGCGGCGCGCATCACCCGCGCGCCCTCCGCATGCCACGACCGCTCGCCGTCGGCGCCCGGGTGGCGATGATCTCGCCCTCGGGACCGTTGCAGGGGCCGCACGAGCTCGACCGCGCCGTCGCGACGGCCGAGTCACTGGGATGGGAGGTGCAGGTGGGCCAGCACGCGCTGCAACGCACGGGCTACTTCGCGGGGGACGACGGGCAACGTGGCGACGATCTCCTCGCGGCGTTGCACGACGATTCCATCGACGGTATCTGGTGCCTGCGCGGCGGCTACGGCGCGGCGCGCCTGTTGCCCCGGCTCTCGGCCCAACTGCTGCAGCGTCATCCGAAGGCGTTGATCGGCTATTCGGACATCACCGCCCTGCACGCCGCCTGGCAGCACGCCGGGCTCGTGAGTTACCACGGTCCCACGGCACGCGCACCGCTTTCCGACTTTTCGCGTGATTCCCTCGTGCGTGCCCTGCAGCACGGCACCGACAGCTGCGGCGAAGCGCCCGAGGCACGCGTGGTGCGCGGTGGACGCGCTACGGGCCGCTTGGTCGGGGGCAATCTGGCGCTGGTGGCCTCCTTGTGCGGGACCCCGTGGGCGGTGGATTTCCGAGACGCGATCGTGGTGCTCGAAGACGTCGGGGAAGCCACCTACCGTCTCGATCGCATGCTCACGCAACTGCGACTCGCGGGCGCGTTCGAGGGTTGTGTGGGGGTGGCGTTCGGCCACTGCACTGATTGCCCCGACACCACCGACAACGGCACCGGGACGATCGAGGCGATCGTGACCGAGCTCGCTGACGTGTTACGGGTGCCGACGCTGCAGGGCATCCCCGTCGGACATATTTCCGATCAGTGGACGGTACCCTTCGGCGCAATCGCGACGTTGGATGCTGACGCGCGTACGTTGTCCGTCTCCACCGTCGCTGTTTCGCAATTTCACTAGCCTTACCTCAAACTCACTACCGCGTACCCAGATGAAGACCGCACAGCAACTCATCGCCGAAGCCAAGGCGGGCATCACGGAAGTCACGGCGCGTGAAGTGCAGGATCGCCTCGCCAGCGGAGAGCCCATCGTCCTGATCGACGTCCGTGAGCAGAACGAGTGGAATCTCGGACACGCCGCACCGGCGCAGTACATCGGCCGCGGCGTACTCGAAAGCCAGATCGAATCGCGCGTGCCGCGCGATGCGCAGGTCGTGCTGATGTGCGCCAGCGGGAATCGCTCCGCGCTCTCCGCGAGCACGTTGCTGGACATGGGCTATACGAACGTCGCGTCGATGGCGGGGGGATTCCGCGACTGGGTTGCCTCGGGTGGCGCGGTGGCCGACTGAGCGAGTTCGCGCGCGACCAGCGCTTGCAACTGGCACTGCAGCACGCCGACGTGTCGCGTCTCGCGAGACGTCTGGCGAGTCGCGTCCCCGTCGATGCGTCGCCGTTCGCCGAGTCGCGGCTCGCGGCGGTGTCGGCCGTGCTGCGCGTGGTCGACGGGGAGCCAGAGCTGTTGTTCATCAAGCGGGCGGAGTTGGAGCGCGACCCGTGGAGCGGTCACATGGCGCTCCCCGGTGGCCGTCTTGAACCCGGTGACGCCTCACTCGAAGTCACCGCCGTGCGAGAAACGCAGGAAGAACTCGCACTCGATCTCACGCGCGGGCGCATGCTCGGTCGCCTCGATGATCTCGCGCCGCGCAATCGCTCATTGCCGCCGATCATCATCCGGCCGTTCGTGGCGATCGTCGAGCCGGATGTGATCTTCACACCCAGCGAAGAAGTGGCCGCGACCTTCTGGGTGCCGCTCGCCCGTTTGCAGCATGAGAGCTCGACGGCCAAGTACGAGGTCGAGATGAACGGTATTCGCGCCAGCTTTCCCGCGTTTCGCGTCGAGCAGCACATCGTGTGGGGGCTGACGGAGCGCATCGTACGCCAACTGCTCGCGCTCGTCAGTCCGTAGTGCGTTCCGCACTTTCCGCAGTCGATTCACCCGCACCTTACCCGAGGGCATGACGTTGCCGACGTGTTCCGCGCTTCACCGCTCCGCTCGTACCGTTGCCACCACGGCTCTGATCATCGCCGGCACGGTCGTTGCCAGCTGCCAGCGCCCCTCGGCTACCGCCGTGGCGCCGATGTCGGGCAAGCGGGTGGAAGGCGACCGCGGCATGGTGGCCGCTTCGCACCCCGATGCTGCCTCGGCTGGCGCGGCGATCCTGGCGCAGGGCGGCAATGCCGTGGACGCATTCGTGGCCACGGCGTTTGCGCTCGCCGTCACCGATGTGTCGCAGACGGGACTCGGCGGCGGCGGCGCGATGACCTTCTTCAACGCGAACACCAAAACGGTCGAACACCTGTCGTTCTATCCGCGGGCCGGCGAAGACGCCGCGTGGGCGCGTGCCGACACGTCGCGGGGACGTCGTCCGGGACGCGCCGCGGCAACGCCCGGTATGGTGGCCGGCGTGCTCGACGCGCAGGCCAAGTGGGGCAAGCTCACGCGTGCGCAGGTGATGGCGCCGGCCATTGCGCTGGCGCGCGACGGCTTCGTGGTGTCGCCGTTGCTGGCGCGCACGATCGTGTCGTCGCGCGACAAGCTGATGGCCGATTCGCTGGCGGCCGCGCGGTTCATGCCGCGTGGCGAGGCGCTGCGGCCGGGTGATCGACTCGTTCAGCCGGAGCTCGCGGCCACCCTGCGGCACATCGCGAGTGAGGGTGCTGCGGTGTTCTACAACGGCGGCATCGCCGAGCGTTTGTCGGCGAAGGTGAAGGCGCAGGGTGGATTGATCACGGTGCGCGACATGAACACGTACTTCGTGACGTCGATGCGCCCGCTGTGTACGATGTGGCGTGGCTACACGCTGCTCGGCGCGCCGCCGCCAATGGGCGGTGCGTCGGTGCTCGAGATGCTGCAGATGGCTGATGCGGCGGGCGTCGCTGATGCCGGCTCGTTCACCGAGAACGGCTCGGCGGTTGCGAAGCTCGCCGACATCATGCGCATCGGCAACGCCGACGCCGGCGAGTACCGCGGCGACCCCGCCGTGCAGCGCGTTCCGGCGCATGGCGTCGTGCATCCCGACTTCGCGCGTCAGCGTGCAAGTCTGGTGGGCGGTGCACTTCCCGACACGGCCGTTGCCGGCAGTCCGTGGGCGTTCGACACGCTCGCGTCGCCGGGCAACTGCGGCCGGTTCAATCCGTATGCGGCCTCGACCGCATTGCGCACGAGCAGCGTCGGGGGCGCGACGCGCGACACCACCACCGTTGAAGAGGGACGGAGCTTCACATCGCATGTGGCCGTGGTCGATGCTGACGGTAGCGCCGTGTCGGCCACGACGACCGTCGGTGTGCTGTTCGGGTCGGGCGTGTACACCGACGGCTTCTTCCTGAACTCGGCCGGCAACAACTTCGACGCGAAGACTCGCGGTACGAACCGGTACGCGAATTCTACGATGTCGCCGACGCTGATTCTCGACGGCGACAAGGTGCGACTTGTGGTAGGCGCCGCCGGTTCGCAGTACATCCAGCCGGCGATCACGCAGGTCACGATTCGGATGCTCGCTTTTGGAGAAGATCCCGCCGTTGCGCTGTCGGCTCCGCGCATTCACGCCAGCAACAACCTGACGGAAGTCGAGGTGGAGCCGGGCTTCGCCACGAGCGTGTATCAGGCGCTCGTGGCGCGCGGGTACGCCCCGGCCAGCCGTGTGCGCGACATCAGCTTCGGCGGCGTGCACGCCGTGTTCGTGCGCAAAGATGGCAAGCGGATCGGGGTGGCCGACCCGCGTCGCGATGGCACCGCGGCCGGCTGGTAGCACGCCAGTGGGTTGCCGGTGGCCGTAGCTCACTTCTCAGGACTGAAAGCTCAGAGCTCAGTCGCCAGTATCAGGGGTCAGACTGGGTATAGTGATCAGAATTCAGCAACGACAGTGCACCGTTTCGAGTGGTTTGGTGGTGTGCGACCTCGCGTCTCGCGGGGAGTGTCAAACCGCTCGGCACTGTGCACTACCGTTGCTCATGTCCGAGCACTCCACCCCGTCGGCTGTCTGCCGTCTGAACACGCTGACGGTCTGACCCCTGAATCCGTCGGTACTACACGAGTGACATACCAGCCGGTGGCACGCTACTTCATGTCGCGCGGTGCAATCCCTGCTCGCGCGCCAGATCGCCCAGCGCCGTGCGGTCGCGAACGTCGAGCTTGTCGAAGATGTTCGCGAGGTGCGTTCCCGCGGTTCGCGCGCTGATACCGAGTCGGGCGCCGATCTCCTTGTTGCTCAGGCGTTGTGCGACCAGTCGCACGATGTCGAACTCACGCGGCGTGAGCGTGGTCAGTCGTGAGCTTTGCTGGTCGCCGGTCACTTTGCCGCCCAGCGATCGCAATACCGTGCGCGCTTCTTCGGCCGCCGGTCCTGCACCGAGGCGCTCGAGCATCTGCAGTGCCTCGCGCGCCTCGTGTTTGGCTTCGGTGAGCGCGCCCGACTGCTGCAGCGCACGAGCCAACCGCAATCGCGTGCGCGCCGCGTCGAACGGATAGGGCACCGCTTCCAACGTGGCGACGGCGCGTTGCAGCAGTAGGATCGCGTCGTCGGTCCGCGCTGCACGGAGCGCGTCGGCACCGTCGATCACCAACACCCACGCGGCGCCGATCGGATGCGCCAGATGCGTCGCGTCGTGCTCCAGCCGACGTCGCACCGCGCGCAATGTGATGTCGTCTCCCACGGCCAGCGCCGCCTCGGCCAGCGTGGGCAACAGACGATATACCGCCCACGCGATGTACCCCGTGCGATCGGCGATGGCGATGGCGGTCTGTCCGAGAGCGAGCGCCTGCGTGTGCTCGCCCACGGCACTGAGATACGCCGTGCGCGCCACGCACGCCGGCAGCACACCGTGCACTTCGAATGGGCGTTCGATGTCGAGATCGGCGGCCCCCGACACCTCCCAAGCGTCGTC
Organism: Gemmatimonadales bacterium; assembly: GCA_038210005.1. GTDB lineage: Bacteria > Gemmatimonadota > Gemmatimonadetes > Gemmatimonadales > Gemmatimonadaceae > Gemmatimonas. Next base: position 40,267 of record JBBQXC010000006.1, on the reverse strand, counting down.
GATGAGCCGCTTGGCGGTCACAAAATCACCGCGCTGCAGATACACGCCGCTCACCCAGTAGAGCAGACGCGCCAGCAGGGTGGTCTGATCGAGCGCACGCCCCATGGCGATGGCGCGCTCGCCGTCCATGATCGCGCGATCCCACTCGCCTGTGCCGGCGCGATACTCGATCACGATCTCCAGCGTGCGCAGTTCGAGCAGCGGCGAATTCAGCTCGGCAGCGAGTCGTGACGCTTCCTTGAGATGTGCCTCGAGGGCGCCGGTGTGAGCGGTCAGCGCCGCCAGCACGGCCGCCGACCAGTGCGCCGACCACGCCAGATTCCGTTCGCCGCTCCGTTCGGCCAGCGCAACGGCACTTCGCGCGTGCGCCCACGCGCGGTGCGCGGGGCCGGACCACAGATGGACCATCAGGAGCATACGGTGCGCGCGCGCCAGCAGCGGTACCTGGCCGAGTCGTTCGGCGATCTCCACGGCGTGCGTGATTTCCCGCTTCGCCTCCTCGGGGAGGCCGAGTGCTTGCAGGCAGTCGCCCTTGGCCAACCGAATCCTCGCCAGCAGGACTTCGATCTGCGCGTGGCCGCTGCCGCTGTGGCTCGCGCTGGCCTGCGCCAGTGCCAAGTCGAAGTGACGTATGGCGTCCTCGCGACGGCCTAATCCCTGCTGGGCAAGACCGAGACGCCGTTCCGCCACGGCCACGCCCAGTGTGTCGCCGCGCGCTTCCGCCAACGCCGACGCTCGCGCGCACATCTCGATCGCTTCGTGGTATTCACCAAGCCGACGATACAACCGCGCCAATTCGTCGAGGAGCATCGGAACATCGGCCATATGCTCGACGTGAAGATGCTCGTCGATTCGATCGAGCGCGGCCCGCAGCGTCACCGCTGCTTCGCGGCGGGCGAGACGACCGAGGGCCTGACGGCCGGCCTGCAGCAGCCACTTCACCGAGCGAGCGGTCTCCACCCGCGGGTCTGCTTGGCGCCAATGCGCCGCGATCGACTCCGCGTCACGGTCCGCGTGACGGCCGGCAACCGATTCGATGGCGGCGGCGATGCGTGCATGCAGTTCACGCTCACGCGCGAGTCCGACATGCGCGACCAGTGTCTGTCGCATCATCGGATGCGCGAGGGCGTACGCGATCGCGCTTCCGTCGGCCTGTTCGGTCACGATCCCCTCGTCGCGTAGTTCGCCAAGGGCGAGACGAAGCGCGTCTTCGGAGAGCCCGCTCGAGGTGCGTACGACGTCGTGCCGCGCGGTGGTGCCGATCACCGCGATCACATCACTCACCAGGCGGGCGTCGGCACTGAGCCGTTCCAGCCGTTCCAGCAGCAGCTCGCGCACCGACGGCGGCAGCACGAGATGCTGAACGTGCCAGCCCACCCACACGCCACCTCGCTGCCGGAGGTCGCCGCGGGACATGAGCTCGCGCAGCGTCTGCTCCACGAAGAATGCATTGCCGCGAGTGCTGTCCTGCAGCAACGTGGCGAATGGGCGCACGGCGTCACGCTCCACGTGAAACGCCGCCGACAGCAACGACGTGACGTCATCGCCTGAGAGCGGCGTCAATCGGAGGTCGGTCACCATGCTCACCGTGCGAAGTGAGCGCAGCGCAAGACGCAGCTCTTCGCTGAGCGGACGGTCCGATTCGTTCCAGCTGGCCACGAGCAGCACGCGTTCCTTGCCAAGCTGACGACTGACGAAGTGCAGCAACTCGATCGAAGAACTGTCGGCCCACTGCAGATTTTCGAGACACAGCAGCAAGGGCTGCCGTTCACTGAGGCGGCCGAGCAGTTGCAGAATGCCGGCGTGCAGCCGCAGGCGTTGCTCCGCCGGCGTCACGCTGTCCGTGAAACGCTGCTGCGCGATGTCCGCCTCGGCCAACAGACGCGGGGTCAGCGCCGAGAGGATGCGTTTGTCGCCACGGGTCAGGCGCGTGAGAGCGGAGGTGTCGAGCGCGGCGAACAACGGCTCGAGCGCGTCGCCGAACAAAGCGTATGGGATCGCCGTTTCCAAAGGATAGGCGCGTCCGGTGACGACTTGCCACCCGGTCGCTGCGGCCGACGCAGCGGCCTCCTGGACGAGGCGTGATTTACCGATGCCGCCGTCGCCGCTCAACAGCAGGAGCTGCGCGCGTCCACTTGCCGCCTCGACACGAGCGCGCTCGAGGATGTCGAGCTCCGCACGGCGGCCGGTGAAGGGCAGCATGAACGATGAGGCCGTGTGCATTAGAAGGCCTGATTGAATCCGATGTACAACCCGCTCGCGCTGTCGCGCCCGAGACCGTAGTCCACGCGAACGGCGGTGCGCTGCCGCGGATCGATCTGCACGCGGACGCCACCGCCGTACGTCGGGAGTAAGCGCGAGCCGGTGAGCGTGTCCCACGACCGCCCGATCGTGCCGGCGCCCGCGAAGGCCACGAGGCCGAGGCGGTGGACGATCGGGGAGCGATACTCGACCTGCGCGGCCGCCAATCGCCGATCGCGGTAGCGTCCGCGCGCGTAGCCGCGCATGATGTCACCGCCACCCACGAGCGCCAGCTGGTCGAACGGCGTGCCACCGCCGACCCCCAGCACCAGCAGCTGCGCCGCCAACACATGCGTGCCCGTGAGCGTGCGGTAGTGACGCGCATCGACGCGCGTCCGGTCGTACTGAAAGGGTGAGCCGAACGCGTCGTCGTTGCGGGTGTAGGTGACCTGTGCGAACGTGCCCCGTTGTGGCGCGAACAGGTTGTCGCGCGAATCGAGCAGCGCCCCGACCGACAGTTCAACCAGCCGTCCACCGTCGCTGCCGGTCAGCGTGCGTTGTCGGAGCACGCCGATCGTGTCGGGGGTGATGGACTGGTCCACGAATCGGAGTCCGCCCGTCACGTACCAGTGCCCGCGAAGGCGCTGCTGCACGCCGGCGATCGCTTCAACGCCCTTCGGTGTGAAGATCTCTTTGCTGCCGGCCGCCGCAGAATCGCCGATGCCGTAATAGGGCAGCGGGAATTTCTGCCAGGCCAGCAGCGCATTCACGCGACGGCCATTGTGTCGCGTCCAGTGTTCCCCTTCGATCGAGATGCGGGTCTGTGCCTTCGTGCTGCGGATCGCGGTTGCGATCAGCGACGCCGGCCTGGCGTGGTCCATGGCTGGGCGGTCAACAACGGCGAGCACCGTGGCGCCGAACTGAAGGCCGGTTTCGGGAGCGGAGCCGAGGGCCGGTAGCGGCTGAATGCGTCGTCGGCCGACCGTCGAGTCCGGTGCGCTCTGCGCCGTCGCATTGGCCGGGGAACCGAGCGCGACGGCCACGGCCGAGGCGACGAGCGCGCAACGCGCGGCGCATCGGTCGATCCGGCAACGGGTTACGAAGTGATTGCGGTGGCTCATGAGCGGCTCGGACAAGGGGGCAGGCGTCGTGACCGGTGCATGGTGCGTGTCCGCCGACCGGAAAAGGATACGTCGTCTGACGTAGCCAGGCGACGGCCCGAATACGTCGCCCACGGGCCTCAACGGTTTCGACTTGTCAAAAAGTTAGCCGCTCCTAAATTTGGTGTATGGCTGCTGCACACACCGATCCGACCGCTACCCCTCCACTCAACCCAAGCCCCGCCCCGTCCTCACTCCCGACGCCACCATTGGCGGAGCCCGGATGGCGTCGCGCCCGACTAGCGCCGTCGCTGGCCGAGGTGCATCGCTCCGTCGAAGTGAACGGCGCGACGTGGTTCCGGAAGCTGTTGGCCTTTGCCGGTCCCGGCTATCTGGTGGCGGTGGGCTACATGGACCCCGGCAATTGGGCAACTGGCCTCGCTGGTGGTTCGCGCTTCGGCTACACGTTGCTCTCCGTGATCCTGCTGTCGAACCTGATGGCGATGTTGCTGCAGGGACTCGCCTCGAAACTCGGCATCGTCACGGGACGTGACCTGGCGCAGGCCTGCCGCGATCACTACTCGCCGCCCGTCGCCTTCGCGCTCTGGGTGCTGTGCGAAATCGCGATCGCGGCCTGTGATCTCGCCGAAGTGATCGGCACCGCGATCGCACTCAACTTGCTCTTCGACATCCCGCTCGCGTGGGGCATCGGGATCACCGCTGTTGACGTGCTCATCGTGCTGTATCTGCAGAACAAAGGGTTCCGTCTGCTCGAGGCGTTGGTGATCGGGCTGATCGCCGTCGTGGGCGGCTGTTTCCTGTTTGAGCTCTTCATCGCGCGGCCGGACATGGGCGAGGTCGCGGTCGGATTCATTCCGACCACGCAGATCTTCACCAATCCCGAGATGCTGTATATCGCCATCGGTATCCTCGGGGCCACCGTGATGCCGCACAATCTGTATCTGCACTCGTCGATCGTGCAGACGCGAAAGTACGAGGAGACATCAGAAGGCAAGCGCGAGGCGGTGCGGTTCGCGTTCATCGATTCCACCATCGCGCTCACCTTCGCGCTGTTCATCAACGCGGCTATCCTGATCGTGGCGGCGTCGACGTTCCACACCAGCGGCAACACTGAAGTCGCGGAGATTCAGGACGCGTACAAGCTGCTCACGCCACTGCTTGGCGTAGCGGGCGCCAGCACGATCTTCGCCCTCGCGTTGCTGGCATCGGGACAGAACTCCACGATCACGGGTACGTTGGCAGGCCAGATCGTGATGGAAGGCTTTCTGAACCTTCGCATCCGTCCCTGGCTTCGCCGGTTGATTACGCGGGCCATCGCCATCGTGCCGGCAGCGGTCGTGGCGATACTTTATGGAGAGAGCGGCACGGCTAAACTGTTGATCTTCAGTCAGGTCATCCTCTCGCTCCAGCTCTCGTTCGCCGTGTTCCCGCTCGTGCGCTTCACCTCCGACCGCGAAAAGATGGGCGAATTCGTGAACTCGACCGGACTGCGCATCGCGGCGTACGTCGTCGCCGGCGTCATCGCGACGCTGAATTTCTGGCTGCTCTTTCAGACGGTTCGTGGGTGGATCTCCTGATGTATCGTCGCATTCTCGTGCCGCTCGAGCACTCCGCGTACGACCAGGTTATCCTCGTGCACGTGCGGCAGCTGGCGCAGCTCTGCTCGTCCTCTCTCGTGCTGATCCATGTGGCCGACGGATGGGCCGCACGGCACCAGCTTTCGCTCAAGCTGCGTGAGTCGGAAGAGATGCGACTGGACCGCGAATACATCGAGGCCTGTTGTGCCTCGCTCCGTGCGGACGGATTCGAGACCGAGTCGATTCTCGCCGGCGGGGATCCTGCGAGCGAGATCGTAGAGGCGGCCGCGCGGGAGCAGTGCGACCTGATCGCGATGGCGGTGCATGGCCACAAGGGGATCCAGGACGTGATCTACGGGACGACCGCCAATACCGTTCGCCACCGGACGATGGTGCCCGTTCTCATGGTCAGGGGTCCCGTTCGCGTGGCCGCTCGCTGATCTTTGACCATGAACGCGCGTGACGCTCTTTCGCCAGACGCCGGCTCGACTGACGCCAGCCCGCCTGACGTTTCTCCTCCGGCGCTGACCGAGCCGGTTGAGGACTACCTCAAGGCCATCTACGAGCTCGAGAGCCGGTTCGGGGTGGCCGCGACCAGTGATGTGGCGAGCGCGCTCGACGTGGCGCCGGCGTCGGTGACCGGCATGGTGCGTCGGCTGGCCACGCAGGGCTACCTCGATCATGTGCCGTACCGTGGCGTGCAACTGACGCCGCGTGGTCGACAGGCCGCGCTGCGCACGATCCGCCGTCACCGCATCCTCGAGTCGTATCTCACCCGGGTGCTGGGCTATCCGTGGGATCGCGTGCACGACGAAGCGGAGCGCCTCGAGCATGCCGCGTCGGACGATCTCATCGAGCGTATGGCGGCCGCGCTCGGGCATCCCACGGCCGATCCGCACGGGGCCCCGATCCCCACGGTCGACGGCATCGTTGACGAGCAGCCGCATCGCACACTCGCCGAGCTGCCGGTGGGTGAAACGGCGCGCATGCTGCGCGTGAGCGACAAGAATCCGTCGCTGCTGCGCTATCTCGCGGAAATCGCGTTGCAGCCGGGTGCCGAAGTCACCATGGTGTCGCGTGCGCCGTTCGACGGACCGCTCACGTTGCGAATCGGCAAGAACGAGCCCGTGGTGGGACCCAATCTGGCCGCTCAGGTATTGGTGGAAGCGATGCCCTCGACTGGTCCACGCCCTGCTGATGCTTCTGGCTCTCATACGGCTGCTGCCGCTGCCAAACCGAAATCACGAAAGTCGACGGCTCGTTGAGCGGCCGCCGGTGAAGCACGTGCTCGCGCTCGCCGTGCTCCTCGCCGTCCTCCTCGCCTGCGTGCGCGCTGCCGTCGGCGCCACGCCGCTTGCCGCGCAACGCGCTCCGGCGCCACGCGGGATCGCCGTCGATGCGCGGATGGCCGAGGATCTCGGACTGACCGTCGGCGCGCGGGTCCGGATCTCGGCCAAGCCGGGTGAACCGGGCGACAGCGTTACGATCGCGGCGATCTACGAACGGAAAGCCGATCCGGCTGAAGTCGCGCGTCGCGAGTATCGCGTACGACTCCATCTCGATCAGCTCCAGCAGCTCATGGAGCTCGACGATCGCGTAGACCGCTTCGCGGTCGGAACGCGCGACGGACAGTCGATCGACTCGGCGTTGGCACGCATCAACCACGTGGCCTTCGGATTCCGCGCGCACAAGTCGCGCGATGTCGCGGTGCAGAGCTCGCGCACCTTTCGTGTGGTCGAGCGCTTTCACACCGCCATCGGCATCATCACCGTGGTCGCCAGCGCGGTGTTCCTGCTGTGCTTGCTGTTGCTCAGCGTCGAGGAACGCAAGCGGGACATCGCCGCACTTCGGCTCATGGGAGTCTCCCGCGCCACCGTGGTGCGAGCCATCGTGATCGAAGCCGCCATCGTGTCGCTGATCGGCAGTGTGATCGGCGCCGGCATCGGCTGGATCGCGTCGCTCATCGTGAACGCGCATTTTCAGGAACTCTATCGCACGCCGTTGGTGTTCGCCCTCCTCACGCCGCAGATCTTCGCGTTCGCGACCTCGCTCTCGCTCGTGCTCGGAATAGGCTCCGGCGCTGCCGCCGGCTGGCGACTGGTCAAGTCGTCGCCCTTGTCGCTCATGGGGCGCTGAGCGATGCGCCTCATGATGGCGTGGGCCACGCTGCGTCGGCATCCGGCCCGCACCACGCTGGCGATGCTCGGCATCGCGGTCGCCGCGGCCCTGCTCCTCGACATGGTGATGCTGGCGACCGGCATGAGCGAATCGTTTCGCTCGCTGTTGCTCACGCGTGGCTATCAGCTGCGCGTGTCGCCCAAGGGAACGTTGCCGTTCGACAGCGAAGCAACCATCGATGGCGCCGGCGCGATCGTACGCGCGCTGCGCGCCAATCCCGACATCAAGGCTGTCAGTCCTACGCTTGGCGCCACGCTCACCATCGACGGCAGTTGGATCCCCTCGGCGTTCACCCTTGGGCTCGAGCGCGACGTGCAGGGGGACTACACCGTCGAGGCGGGCTCCGACATCACGCGCGCCGATTCCGGCACGGCGGTGCCGCTGCCACGCATTGTCGTGAGTCAGACGTTTCTGACACGCGCGGGGCACGCGATCGGCGATACCATCACGATCTCCTCGGGGCTCGATGCACAGCTGCGCACCGCTGCGCGATCGAGTCGAGTCGTGATCGGCGGCATGGGGCGCTTCATCTACGTACCCGGCGAAACACCGGTGATCGCGCTCGATCTCGCGCTGCTGCGTCAGTTGCTTGGACCGAGCTATCGCGACCGAATGTCCCTGGCGATGGCCGAGTCGCGTCGCGGCGACTCGGCATCGGTAGAGGCCGTGCGCTCGTGGATCGCGACCACGCAACCGCGTGTGACCGCCATCTCGACGGAAACGGCGATCCGTCAGGTCGAGGAGCGTCTCTCGTATTTCCGGCAGTTGGCATTCGTGCTCGGGGCCATCAGTCTCGGCATCGGCTTTCTGCTGGTCGCCACGTTGGTCACGCTCTCCGTGAATGAGCGACGTGGCGAAATCGCCGTGCTGCGCGCGATCGGTACGCAGCGCATCGGTGTGTTGCAACAGATCTTTCTCGAGGGGCTGCTGCTCACCAGCGCGGGCATTGTGGGGGGACTGGCGCTGGGATTGGTCACGGCGCAGTGGCTCAACGGTATTCTCCGTGACTTTCCGGGACTGCCGTCCGCGTTCGACTTCTTCGTGTGGAGCCCGGACGCCGGATGGCGCGCGCTCGTGCTGTTGCTCACGTCAGGAACACTGGCCGGACTGCTGCCTGCCTGGCGCGCCGCCTCCATCCCCATCGCTCGCGCATTGCGTGAGGAAGCCATTGGTTGACGCGTCTGAACATCGTGCTGGCACCGGACTCGGAATGGCGAGCGAGCCGGTCATCGCCTGCGAGCAGGTCGTACGCAGCTATCCCATGGGCAGTGCGATCGTGCAGGCGGTGCGTGGCATCGATCTCCGCATCGCGCGGGGGGAGTTCGCGGCCATCACCGGGCCGTCGGGCTGTGGCAAGAGTACGCTGCTGCACTTGCTTGGCGCGATCGATATCCCGACCTCGGGTCGCGTGCTCGTGAACGGTCGCGATACCGCGTCGTTGTCCGATCGCGAGGCCACCGACTTCAGGCTGCGTCACATCGGCTTCGTGTTTCAGCGCTTCTATCTCATGCCCACGCTGTCAGCGTCGGAGAACGTCGAGCTCCCACTCGCCGAAGCAGGCATGGACAAACGAGCGCGGAAGGCACGCGCCCGTGAGCTGTTGGGTTATGTGGGCCTCGGCGACCGGCTCGATCACCGCCCCACGCAGCTCTCGGGCGGCGAACAGCAGCGGGTCGCGATCGCGCGTGCGCTGTCGAACGAACCCGCCCTGCTGTTGGCCGATGAACCGACCGGAGAGCTCGACGCCGAAACCGGCGTGCGTTTGCTCGAATTGTTCGGGCGGTTGCATCGCGACGGTCGCACGCTGGTGTTCGTGACCCACGATGCCGTCGTCGCGCACGCGGCGCAGCGCGTGATCCGATTACACGACGGACGCGTGGCGTCGGATTCCCGATCGGACACGCGGAGTGGTGCGTGAGCATGTCCACCGGTGCCATCCGATTGGCCATGGCACAGCTGCTGGCGTGGCGATCGGTGTCGTCGCGACCGATGCGCGCCCTGTTGCTGTGCGGCGGATTCGGCGTGGGCGTGGGCGTGATGATCGTACTGCTGGCCGTCGGTGAGGCGATGGTGCGTCAGGCCAGTCAGGAGCGTCTGGTGGGCGGTGGCACGATCACTGTGTTGCCGGAAGGCATCGACATCGAAGTGCTCACCACGGGTGGACTGGGGGGCCTCTTCTTTTCGGTGCCCAACGCGCGCTTTGTGCATCGACAGGTGCTCAACGCGCCCCGCCTCGGCGATGTGGTGAGTGTGGCGGCGCCGCAGCTCGAGGGAAAACTGCTGTACATCACCACCGGCGACGGCATCGAGCATCCGGTGCGGGCCAGCGGGGAGATCCCGTCGGCCACGCGCACACTCGGTGCACTCCCCACGGTAGCTGCGGGCGCGTGGGAAGACGACGATGGCGATCGTCGCTGGATGACGCCGACGCCGGCCGAGCTGCGGCACGATATCGATCACTTCCACATGCCCACGCCTGGTATGGCGAATCGCAACTCATGGGGGGAGTGGCACTACTTCAACGTGATCTCTCCCGACGCGACGCGCTGGGCGTTCATCTCGTTTATCGTGGGCGGTGATGTCACCGGCGATCAGTGGGGAGGGCAGGTACTCGTCACGCTGCATGAGCGCGGTCGTGCGCCACGCCGATTCAGTCGTTCGATCCCGAAGGAGCGTGTGCGCTTCTCCACGAGCGAGGCGAATCTCACGATCGGCAACGACAGTGTGCGCGTGTTGCCAGATGGTCGGTACGCGGTGCGTGCCGACGTGCGTGAGGAAGGCACCGGCACGCCGCTCACGCTCGATCTCGTGCTGTCACCCGCGCCGCGTGTGGACTTCCCCGGTGCGACGTTGGTGAGCGGTGACTTCACTTCGGGGTATGCCGTGCCGGCACTGCGGGCTGATGCATCGGGTTCGTTGTGTGTGGCCAGCATGTGCGAACGTTTCGACGGCGCACAGGCGTATCACGATCACAACTGGGGTGCGTGGCGCGGCGTCACGTGGGAATGGGGATCTGCGCGCGCCGGTGAATACACACTCTTGTACGGCCGGGTCACCCCTGAGGACTCCGCGGGCGGCAATGCTCCGTTGTTCGTGTACGTCACCGACGCGCAGGGGTTTCTCGCGCTCTTCCGGCCGCGCGTGATCCGCTACGATGATGCGCGCGAGGTGCGGACCGCGAAGGGCCTGCTCAAGGTACCGGCCGCCGCGGAGTTGTTCGACGTGCGCGGCACTGATACGCTGCGACTCGTGCTGACCGTCGACGACGCGGTGGCGACGGACACGCGCATCGGGTTGGTGGAACGCGGGGACAGCGACGCGGCGCGCGCGCTGCGCAAGCCGTGGTTCGTGCAGATGGCGGGCGAGGCGCAGGTCGAAGGCCGCGTCCGCGGTCGCGTACTCAGCGGCCGTGGACGCGGGTTTTTCGAGACGTACCGGTAGTGGGCCTGCGACGCCCATGAGCGCGCGACTGCGGTTGGGCACGCAAGGATGGAATTATCCGGCGTGGGTCGGGCCTTTCTACCCGGAGGGCACCCGGCCCGTAGACTTTCTGCGCACGTTCACGCGCGCCTTCGAGGCCGTGGAGATCGACTCCACGTTCTATGCGATCCCGCCGGCCAGTACCGTGCGTGGCTGGGCGTCGCGGACACCGCCCGAGTTCACGTTCACCTGCAAGCTCCCGCAGGAGATCACGCACGAGCGACGCTTCGTGGACGCGGTCGACGTGCTGCATGCGTTCACCGATCGCATGCGTGTACTGGGGCCGCGGCTCGGTCCGATTCTCATCCAGTGCGGGCCCGACTTTTCACCCGCCGAGATCGAGGCCTTCGCCGCTTTTTTGCCGGCACTGCCTCCCGATCTCCGATTCGCCGTGGAGTTCCGACAGGCTGCCTGGGTGCGCAAGGGCACGTTGGCGCTGCTCAAGCGGCACGGCGTGGCGTTGGCCCTGAGCGATGGCCGATGGGTTCCACGCGACTGGCTTCTCAAACTCTGTGAGCAGCCGACAGCTGACTTTGCCTATCTGCGCTGGATGGGGCCCGACCGGTCAATTGTGGACTACTCCCGGCTGCAGGTGGACCGAAGTGCCGAGCTCGACGCCTGGAGCCGCATGATCCCGGTACTGCAGGCAAAGGTGCGCGAGGTGTACGGGTTCGTGAACAACCACTTTGCCGGGCACGGTCCGGCGTCGGTGCGGATGCTGCAGGAGCGACTCGGGATCCCGACCGTGGACCCGCGTTCGATCGGGGACCAGCCATCGCTCTTCTGACGCGACTCTCCTCTTGGGATATACTTCAGGCATGACTGTGCCGACTGTATCAGCCGACGCCGCGCTCCGGCTCGCTCGAGGCGAATCCGCCGTGCCGCACGACCTGCTGGGCGCGCATCCGATCACGCTCGAGGGTGTGGACGGTATCGCGATCCGCGCCTTCCAGCCCAACGCCGCGTCCATCGCCGTGGTCCTCGGTGAACAGCGCTGGCCGATGGAGCGCGACGCGCACGGCTTGTTCGCGCTCTTTCTGAGCGATCGCACCGCGCCCGTTCCGTACCGACTCGAAATCACGTTCGGCGACGGCCGCGTCGTAGTGCGCGACGATCCGTACCGCTTTCTCCCCACGCTCGGTGAGATGGATCTCCATCTCTTCAACGAAGGACGCCACCTGCGTCTGTGGGAGAAGCTGGGCGCGCACGTGTGCGAGATCGACGGCGTGGCCGGTACCTCGTTCGCGGTGTGGGCACCGAACGCCACGCGCGTTTCGGTCATCGGCGCGTTCAATGGCTGGGACGGACGCGCACACCAGATGCGTCTGCTCGGGGCGAGCGGCGTGTTCGAACTGTTCGTACCCGGCGTCGGCGCGGACGCGATGTACAAGTTCGAGATCCGATCGCCCGGTGGGGCGTTGCGCGTGAAGACCGATCCGTACGCGTTCAAGATGGAACAGGGCCCCGGGCACGCATCGATCGTCCAGGCGCGTGGCACATACGACTGGAAGGACGGCGCCTGGCTGGCACAACGCGCCGACGCCGATCCGCTGCGCGAGCCGATGTTGGTGTACGAAGTGCACCTCAGCTCGTGGATGCGCGGCGAGCACAATCGCCTGCTCACGTTTCGCGAGTTGGCGCCGCGCCTCGCGGAGCATGTGAAGCGCATGGGGTTCACGCATATCGAGTTGTTGCCGGTGCTCGAGCATCCGTTCGGTGGTTCGTGGGGCTACCAGGTGGGCGGATACTTCGCCCCCACGTCGCGTCACGGATCACCCGATGATTTCCGTGCGTTCGTGGACACGATGCACCAGGCGGGCATCGGGGTGCTGTTGGACTGGGTACCGGCCCATTTTCCCAAGGACGACTGGGCACTGCGCCGTTTCGACGGCACCGCCTGTTACGAACACGAGGACCCGCGACTCGGCGATCACCCCGAGTGGGGCACGCACATCTTCAACTATGCGCGCTACGAAGTGCGCAACTTCCTGCTGGCCAACGCGCTGTATTGGATCGAGGAATTTCACATCGATGGACTGCGCGTGGATGCCGTGGCCTCGATGCTGTATCTCGACTACGGACGCGAGGCGGGCCAATGGCTCCGCAACCGGTTCGGCGGCCGCGAAAATCTCGAGGCGGTGGCGTTTCTCAAGCAGTTGAACCACGCCGTGCATTCGCTGCATCCCGGCGTGATCACGGTGGCCGAGGAGAGCACCTCGTGGCCACGGGTCACGCATCCGATCAGCGAGGGCGGACTGGGCTTCACGCTGAAGTGGAACATGGGGTGGATGCACGACACGCTCGACTACTTCAGCGTCGATCCCTTCTTCCGCAAGGGCGCGCACGACAAGCTCACGTTCGCCATGATGTACGAGTACAGCGAACGGTTCATGAATCCGCTGTCGCACGACGAAGTCGTGCACCTCAAGCAGTCGTTACTCGAGAAGATGCCCGGCGATGTGTGGCAGCGCTTTGCGAATCTGCGCGCGCTCATCGGCTACTCGATCACGCGACCGGGCAAGTCGTTGTTCTTCATGGGCACCGAGCTCGGGTCACATCACGAGTGGAATCACGATATCAGTCTCGAATGGCATTTGCTGGGCGATGCCCGGCGACAGGGACTGATGGCGTTCATGGAGTCGATCGGTGCGCTCTATCGTCGGCATTCATGCTTCTGGCGGCGTGATTACGAGCCGTCGGGTTTTGGCTGGATCGACGTCTCCGACCAAGAGCAGTCGGTGCTGTCGTATGCGCGGTACGATGGATCGGCGCACGCCATCGTGGTGCTCAATCTCACGCCGGTCCCGCGCGACGCATACCGACTTGGCGCGCCCTGTATGGGCACGTATCACGTCGTGCTCAACTCCGATGCCACCACATTTGGTGGCAGTGGCTACGCGGTGGCGGAGGCGGTGGAGGCGGAGTTGGTGCCCTATCACGGCTTCCCGCAGTCGGTGACCGTGTCGCTGCCGCCGCTGAGCATTCTCGTGTTGCTGCCGGCCGACCTGCCGGACGCGCGCACGGTGCTGGACGTGTTGGCCGACCGTGCTGTCGGTGAGGCGGCGGCGTTGCGGTCTGGCGCTGGGACGTCGCGGTCGAAGCAGGAGAAGCCGGCCAAGGCGCCCAAACTGCCGAAGGCACCGAAGGCACCGAAGGCACCGAAGGCACCGAAGGCACCGAAGGCATCGAAGGCACCGAAGGCACCGAAGGCACCGAAGGCATCGAAGGCACCGAAGGCATCGAAGGAGGCGAAGGCGCCGAAGGAGGCGAAGGCACCGAAGGAAGCGAAGGCACCGAAGGAAGCGAAGGCACCGAAGGAAGCGAAGGCACCGAAGGAGGCGAAGGAGGCGAAGGCGCCGAAGGAGGCGAAGGCGCCGAAGCAAGCGAAAGCCGCGAACGTCGCCACAACTGCGGCCTCTGCTCCGACCGCGGTTGCAGAGCCGGTGAAGATGCCCGTGGCGAAGCAGGCCAAGACGCCAGCCACGAAGACGGCCACAAAGACGGCCGCAAAAACGGCCACAAAGACGGCCACAAAGACGGCCACAAAGAGGTCGCCGACGTCGGGGGTGACCACGCGCTCCTCTGTCGGTCCGAGTTCCCGTTCGTCGAGCACGCCGAAGGTGTCCCCGCCGTCCTCGTCTCCTGACACCGACGCATGAGTCGTCGGAGCACGAAGACGTGGGTGTTCGGCGTGCTTACGGTGTTCGCCGCCGCCGTGTGCATTCGACTGGGGATCTGGCAGCTGGATCGGCTCAGCCAGCGACGGGCGCAGAACGCGATCGTGCTCGCGCGCGGCACCATGCCGGTGGTCAGCGTGTCGATGCTACAGGCTGTCGATACCACGGATTCGCACTGGCGCCGGGTGCACATTCGCGGCGTGGCCGATTACGCCGGTGAGGTCGTGCATGCCACACGCTCGCAGGCCGGTTCGCCGGGCGTGCACCTCCTCACGCCGGTGCGACCGCTCGACGGCGGGTGGGGCGATACCGCCGTGCTCGTGTTGCGCGGCTTCGTGTACTCACCAGATGGGCGCACGTTCGATCGCGACAAGGCACGGGAAGCCGATACGCTCGACCTCGATGCGCTGGTGATTTCGTTCCCGCCACACAAACCGGGCACGGTACAGATGCCGACGGCAACCCGCGCCGTTCGCGTGCTCGACCGCGACACGATCGCTGCACTCACCGGTCATCCGCTCGCGCCCTTCCTGTTGCTCGCGCTTGGTGACACGGCGATGTACGACATCGCGAAGGCCGCGCGCGTGCCGCCGCCGTCGCCGTCGGAAGGTACGCACCGGTCGTACGCCATGCAGTGGTTCGGCTTCGCGTTGGTATTTCTCGTCGGCTTCGTCGCGTTCACGTGGGGCCCAGGGCGTGGCGGGGACGACACGTCGTTGGACGACGACACGGGTCGGGACATGGGTGGCGTGGGCAACGCGCAGAATGAGCAGGCGGCGCGAGCGCGGCACGAATAGACGGACTCGACTGTACGGCACTCGCCACGAGTGGTGTCGTGGACGCGCGACAACCTACCGGAATTGTGACGAATAGGGCCATTCGAACCCGCCAACATGTAACCTCCGTACCGTTACGTAGCGGGCACAACCGATACGCTGACGGCCGATGGAACCGTTACAGAAATCCAGTTTGCTCGCACATTGGTCCCCCGTTCCCTTAGCAGAAGCATCACAAAACTGATCTAGGTTTTAGCGGGCACAGCCGTTGCTCTTACGTCGTCTGCGCCGGACATGCTGTCCGGCCCTTGCGAGGTGGAGACATGATGCGCGCGATGCGGGGTACACGGGACTGGACAAAGAGACGCGCGAACTTGGCGGGTATCGGAGCAGCCATGCTGCTCGTCGCCCAGTCGGCCGCAGCGCAGTCCGGCGCCTGTCGGAGTGCTACCACGGCCAGCCGGATCGGTGCCCAGATCGCTGTCAGCGCGCTGGCGACCGGGTTGGAGTACCAGTCGATGGTGCGTGGAACCACCTGGCGCCTGGCTGACGAAAGCGCGCCGATGACGATTGTGGCCGATCCGAGTTCGCATTTGCACGCGCTCGGTTCGTATCACCTGGCCCGCACGGCGGTACACGCCACCTGTGCGGATCGCGCCAGCCGCGTGCAGGCCGCGTGGAAGAGCGCCGGCGTGGCGCTGGCGATCGGCACGATGAAGGAAGTGGCCGACGGCTACTACAACGGCTTCAGCCCGATCGATCTCGGTGTCGACGCGGTTGGCGCCGGATACGCTGTCGCCCAGGCGTACCTTCCCGTGCTCGAGAAGATCACGCCATCGTTCTCAGTGGCGCCGCGGGCCTTTCTCGACACCCGCGGACCGCGCGGCGCGCTGGTGGACTACGCGCACCAGACCGTCTGGCTCTCGACCAACGTGCACGACCTGCTTCCCGCCAGCGCCGCGAAGGCGTGGCCGTCGCCCGTGCGTCTGTCCGTGGGTCGCCGCGCGTTCGGCGGCGCCACACCGAGCCAGTATGTGGTCGGTCTCGATCTCGACGCGGCTCGTTTGCCGGGCAATAATCCGACGTGGGTCCGTGTGAAGAGCATCCTGCACTCGGTGCGCCTGCCGGGGCCGGCGCTCGTGATGAGCGGCAACGGCACGAAGTCGTTCGGCCTCTACTGGTAATCCGCTAGTCCAGCGACAGCACCTCGCGCAGCTGGAGTCGCACCGCCTCGGGTCGGAACGGTGCCACGGCGTTGGGATCGACGGCGGCCCGTGGCTGCACGCAGGCCGCCGCGATCGCGAGTCCGAGCGCCGTCTGGTCACCAACGGGGACGAGCACCCCATACCGACCGTCGGCGAGAATTTCTTCGGGACCACTCGGGCAACGCGTACTGATTGCGGGACATCCGACAGTCAGCGCCTGAATGAGCACGTTCGGCAATCCCTCGAATCGCGACGAGAGCACAAACGCGTGTACGCGTGACATCCACGCAAAGGGATTGTCGGCAAAACCAGGAAACCTGACATGCTCGCGTAGGCCAAGCGCTTCGCTTTGGGCTTCGAGCGCGGCGCGCTCGGGACCTTCGCCGAGCACGACCAATCGGGGACGCAACGCGATCGGCACCGACGGCTGCGAGCGGGCGACGTGCAGCGCGTGGAGCAGGGTCTCGAAATCCTTCTGCCGATCGAGTCGACCGACGGCGAGGAACACCGGGGGACTTCCCGGAGCGAACCACGGATCATCGAGCGACGCCAGCGCGAGCTGTTCGAGCCGCGGCGACGCCGATGCGTTGTACAACACATGGACGTGCGACGGCTCGAGCCCGAGCAGGCGCACGAGATCGTCGGCCACGCCCTTCGACACGGTGGCCACGACATCCGCGCGCCGATAGCAAGCCGCCAGCGCGATGGCCTGCAGTCGCTGGCGCTGCGGAGACCATCTGCTCCACGCGGACGACAAGGTATTCCGCTCGCTGACCACCAGTCGGCCCTTCCAACCGGAGAGCTGTTTGGCCGCGACTGCGACAACATTGGCATGCGTCAATGCCGCCAACAGCGTCTGAGGATTGACCCGGCTCAGGTAGCGCGCCAACGGCCACGCCGCGAATGCGGTGCGCGAACAGGCGAGGTCGATCAGCGTCACGTTCGCCGGCACCTCCGATCGGTACGTGCCTTGAGCGCTGGCCACAACCAAATGCACCACCATGCCGTCAGCCGCCAACGTGCGCGCCGCATCGAGTACCGCGCGCTCAGCGCCACCGCCGGCGAGCGATGGGAGAAAGAGGGCAACTGGTCGCGTCGATCGCGACGATGTCTCAGGCAATGGATCGGGCATCCGACGCGAACTCCTGGGACGTCTGCGCGACGGCCGGCCAGGTGCTCACGATACGCGTGCGATAGGCGATCATGGAGCGATCACCACCTCGACGCAGCAGGCCCACGTGAGCGAAGCCGATCGACTCGTAGAACTGCTGGACACGCGTGTTGTCGTCCGCGTCGGTGGTGAGATACACGTGCGTGGCGCCATGCGCGGCAGCCGAATCGGCAAACGCGGCAACCAGGCGTCGGCCAAGTCCTCGTCCCTCGGCGTTGGGATGCACGGCAATCGACGTCAACTCGGCATCGGCCGACGCGCGAAGACTGGCGGCACTGTCGGGGCGCTGGGCTGCCCCGGACCACACATCGAGCACGCGCGCCACAATGCGTCCAATGAGTGGCGCGAAAAGCCGAGGGCGGCGCATGCCCTCGAGCAGAAGGGTCATCGCGATATGCGGCGCGCGTCGGACCAAGGCCCGCATCAGCGCTGCCGGCTGACTACTACCGCACACGAAGCCCACCGGTACGTCGTCAGCAAACACGATGCTCACGATTCCGCCCGGCGCTTGTCGTGCGCACGCATAGTAGTGCGACAAAAAGCCCGCTCCCAATAGCGTGAGAAAGAAGCCGGGAAATGCGGCGCGGTGGAGCGCGACCAGTGCCGGGAGGTCATTCACGGCAGCTGCTGCAATGCGTAGGTCGCCCGTTGCGGACAGCACTCGTGCGGATCGTTCGAGAAGCAAGCGACGGTAGATCGTCTCGTAGCGCTGCTGCATGACGGAGACGCCGTACTCGCGGCGCGCGCGTTTTCCCGCGGCGAGGCGGCGGCGCGCGGACTCGCCGCGCTCACTGGTAGCGCGCAGTAACGCAGCGGCCAGCGCCTCGGTATTACCCGGAGTGTAAAGCCACGCAGCGTCGCCATCGCCGGTCGCCTCTCGTGCCGTGGGAATCGCGCTGGCCACGAGAACGCACTCCGCCATCATCGACTCGAGGAGTGCCAATGACAGCCCCTCCCGGTGCGATGGATGCACGACGACATCGGCGGCGGCCAGGAGACTGTCCACATCGTCGCGGTGACCGATCAACACCGCGTCGGCGTCAAACCCTTCCTGTTGCACGACGACTCTGAGCGCGTCGAACGTCGGCCCCGTACCGGCGATGCGCAGCGCCATGGATTGCGAAGGCGCCGCCCCGCGGAGTTGCGCGACCGCGCGCACCAAGTCCTCGAGCCCCTTTCCCGCCGCAACACGGCTCACGCACAGGACGAGACATGCGTCGGGATCGACGTTGAGGCTGTCGCGAATGGTAGCCGATGCCACGGCGGGACGACGGTCCACGCGTACGCCGTTCGGAATGGCCACCAACTTTTCCGGGTCGGAAATGCCGAGTTGCAACGACCATTTCCGATGCCATTCGCTGACGGTGACCACTCGATCCGCACAGCGCGCCAAGAGTCGTTCCACGAATGCGGTGGCCCGAATGGCCCACTGCGGCGATCGATCGTGTACGGCCATGCCATGCATGGTATGGACGACGACGGGTACCCCAGCCACACGCGCCGCCAATCGGCCCAGCACACCCGCTTTCGAGGTATGCGTGTGGACGACGTCATATCGATGCGCACGGAGGAAGCGCACGAGACGCACGAGGCCTCGTGCATCATACCACGGATGCAATCGGCGCTCGATGGCACGCAGGGGAATGACGCCCCCCCCGAGCGCGCGTGTCCGCTCGGAGAGCAGCGGCTCGGTCGTCAGGACGTCGACCGCATGGCCGCGTGTCAGCGCGGAGCGCACGAGATCGAGAATCACCATCGAGCCGCCGCCGAACGCGGAGCCCCCGACGATATGCAGGATGCGCACGGGGGGCTCACCGTGAGTGGCGCGCGTCATGCCGCGTTCCGCCGCAACTCGGCGTAGAGCTGCTCCCACGTATCGACCACCCGGTCGATGTCGTACGCGTGTTCCACGTGCTGCCGTGCCGCGTTCCCCATCTGTTCGCGCGCCTCGCCGCTCATGCACATCAGCTGCTGCATGCCGTCGGCGAGTGATTCCGCTGAATTCGGCGCGACGACAAAGCCGGTAACACCATCGCGAACCGCCTCGGGGCAGCCGCCGACGTCAGGAACGACGCAGGGCAGGTGCGCTCCGGCGGCCTCGAGCAACACCAACGGAAGTCCCTCCAGCCGCGACGACAGGACGAAGCCATCCGCCGCCGCCAGCAACGCCGGCACATCGGAGCGTAGGCCGAGTAGGCGAACGCGATCCTCGAGGCCGTGGGCGGCGATGCGTGCGCGTACCTCGCTCTCGAGGGGGCCATGACCCGCATGAAGAACCACCATCCGGCGGTCGGCCGGCAATCGCGCAGCCGCATCCACGAGCAGGGTATGCTGTTTGACGGCATCAAGTCGGCCGGTGCAAAGCCAGACAAAGTCGTCGTCGATCCCGTGCGCCTGCCGCGTCCGCGCACGGACGGCAGCGTCACGACTGAACCGACACAGGTCGACACCGTTGGGGACGTAGCGAATGCGACCTGCCGGGGCAGCCCCCACGTTGATGTACCGCGCGACGCCAAGTTCGCACATACTCGTCGTGACCGACGCCATCCGATCGGTGAGTCGATATGCGAGCTCGCGCGCGCGACCACCTTCGTCGACACTGTGCGCGGTGCACACGAGCGCCGGTGCGCGATTGAGCAGGCGTGCGACGCGCGCCAGCAGGTTGGCGTGCACCATGTGACTGTGTACGACATCCGGTCGAACGCGCCGAATGACCGAGGCGAGTCGGAGCAGGGCGCGTGGATCGGCAACACCGCGCTGCATATGCAATCGATGGACGACGATGCCGGCCGCGTCGAGCTGCGGGAGGAATGCCTCGGGTTCGAGCATCGACGCGACATGCACTTGCCAGCCGCGCTGGCTCAGGCGTGTTGCCAGTTCCACCAGCTGCGTCTCCGCGCCGCCCATCGCCAGGCCGGTGGTCACCTTGAGTAGCACGCCGCGCTGTTCCGGCAACGTCATGCCGCCTCCCTTACCGGCAGTGGCGTGCGCCGCGGTGGCGCTTCGAAACGGACCCGAGCAAAGAGGGACGCGCCGATCAGTCGGGCGGACCACGAGCGCGCCCCGACAATACGAAGCACGGTGCCGGCGATCAACGCGGCGTCGAGTGAAAGCGAGCGATGACGTCGGTACAGCCGTGCCAACGCGAGTTTACGCGGCAACAGCGCGTCGGTATAGAAGTTCGGCTCGTCGGCGTGCGCGCGCAGCACGTCTTCCTCGTCGGCGAGCGCGAGAGACGCCAAGTCGGTGAGCCCGGGTCGCAGGCCATGGATCGACGCGAAAAGCGATGGCCAGATGGCCACGTACGGTGGAACTTCCGGTCGAGGACCGACGATACTCATATCCCCGACCAGCACATGCCACAGTTGCGGGAGTTCGTCGAGCTTTGTGCGGCGCAGGAGGGCGCCGATCGGTGTGATGCGGGGATCCCCCGACGTGGTGACCAGAGCGCCCGGGCGGTCGCGCATCGAGCGGAATTTCATCAGCGTGAACGGTCGCCCAAAGCGTCCCACGCGTGACTGCGAGAAGAGTACCGGGCGCCCATCAGCCACGAGGACGGCGACGGCAATGACGGCGAGCAGTGGAGTGAGCACCACCAGTGCGCCGCCTGCCGACAGCAGATCGACGGTTCGCTGCCATCGCTCGTGTCGCCGACGTCGTGACGGCAATCTCCCGGCACTCATGCTCAGCGCCTGACCGTTGCCGGAACGACGTCGTACACCGCGTCGATGACCCGCACGAGATCCGCGTCCGTCATGATCGAATAGAGCGGGAGCGAGAGGTACTGTGAGTACGCCGCTTCGGCCACGGGGAATTGCGCCGGATGATAGCCGTACTTGTTGGCGTAGAATGGCTGTCGATGCAACGGGATGAAGTGCACACTCGTGCCGATGCCGCGCGCCTTGAGCGCATCGATCACCTCGTCGCGTGTGATGCCGGCCGTAGGTTGCACACGGATGGGATACAGATGCCACGCCGTCTTCACGCCCTCGCGGACGACCGGCGTCCGGATCGAATCGAGATCGGCAAACGCAGCGTCGTAGCGACTTGCCAGCTCGACCCGTCGCGCGGTCATCTCGTCGAGTCGCGAGAGCTGAACGCGACCGAGTGCGGCGGCGATGTCCGTCATGTTGTACTTGAATCCTGGCTCGAGCACCTCGTAGTACCACGTGCCGTCCTGTCGGTATCGCTTCCAGGCGTCGCGGCTGATACCATGCAGGCTCATGATCCGCGCGCGTGCGGCGATGTCATCGTCGTCGGTCGTCAGCATGCCACCGTCGCCGACGGCCAGCGTCTTCGTGGCATAGAAGCTGAAGGCCGTCGGACATCCGAACGCTCCGACGGATCGACCATCGAGAGACGCCGGCAGGGCGTGGGCCGCGTCATCGACGACGGGCACGCCGTACTCCTGGCCGATGGCGAGGAACGCCGGCATGTCCACCAAGTGCCCCGCATAGTGCACGGGTACGATGGCGGCGAGTCGTCCTCCCGTTTCACGATGCCGGTAGCTGCCGTCGGCATGACGTGGGTAGTCCGCCTCGATCAGTCGGCGCGTCGCGGCTGGCGACATGTTCAGCGTGTCGTCCTCGACGTCGACGAATCGCGTGCGCGCACCCAGATATTCAACCACTTCCGCCGTCGCCGTGAAGGTGATCGTCGTCGTCAGGACCTCATCGCCTTGGCGGACACCCACCGCCTCGAGCGCGAGGTGCAGCGCGGCGGTACACGAACTCACGGCGATGGCGTGCTTCACGCCGAGACGCTCGGCGAATTCCTGTTCGAACGCGCGCGTCTCCGGGCCTGTTGTGATCCACCCGGACCGAAGCACCCGTACAACGGCATCGATCTCCGTCTCGGTCAGGTCGGGAAGCGCAAAGGGGAGGAATGGCTGACTGTCAGGCATGCGAGGCTCCGCGTGGCGTAATCGGGACGCCGGAAGTGACGAGGGCAAATGCGAGGGCGGCGCCCCGCACGAACAGCACGAGAACGCACGACATACAGGCGATGCCCAGTGGTAGCGACAGTTCGCTGCGGTGGAACGACTGCGTAATGGGGATGAGCTGCAGGTAGAACAGGGCGGGATACGGCCCTGCGGTGCGCAACCGCTCCGTGAACAGCAACACGGCGCCGACCAGCGCGTAGACGACCACCACGCCGACATCACGGAAGTTCATGTACGCTTCCATGATCGACGAGAATCCGGTACTCGCGATCGCGCCGCGAGCAGCCTCGGACGGGAAGAACTCGTCGCGGTACTGGTAGGTGATCGTCTTGGGCTTCTGCCCCGGATACAGCGACTGTGGTACCAGCGTGCTGAGCCCAGCGATGTATGTTCTTCCCATGCGCGGCGCTTCGTCGCCGCGCATCGCGTACTCGGAGAAATTGCCGAACGTGGCGCCGAACTCGCTGCCCGCCGGATTGATTGCCTGCACGAGACGCGGGACGTTCGTGACCGCACTGACGAATGGCGCCCAGTCGCCCGTGGCCACCCCGAAGGCGAGCGTCGCGCGTCCCGCGAACAACACACCGCTCGCCGTCACCAACAGCAATGCGGCACCGACGAGCCGAGGCGGAATGGTGCGGAATGGCATGTACACGCTCCGTCCCACAATCCACACCAATGCCCAGCCGAACAGCGGCCCACGTCGACCCAGCGCAAGCGCGACACCGACGACCGGCAACGCGACGGCCAACATGAGCGCCAACCGGCGCAGCTGATCGCGACGTGACATCGACGACGCATGGCCAGCGAACCACATGGCGGCGAGTCCGAAACCAAGCGACGCGAGTTCGATCGAGGGCAGTGTCATCGGCATGTCCGAGGCGCGGCTCTGATACACCGCCTTCCCCATCGCCAGGGCGGGGAGTCCACCAACCCGTACGAATGTGATCAGCTCGAAGAGCGACGCCAGTGTCAAGCAGAGCAGCGCCGTGTTGAACGGCAAACCCAGCGTTTCCGGGCGACGCGACCTCGAGGATGTGGCGTCCTGCTGATCGGCGCCTCGCGTCTCGCCCACACCGAGAATGAGCGCGTACGCGAGGAACCCCAGCGCAATGCCGAGCGTCGCGTGTGCCTGCTGCTGAAGAAATGACGCGGTGCGGTACGGGAACGCGAAGATATCGGCGAGCGGCGTACCAATGATCACGTTCAGCGGTCCGGAGAGGCCGTACAGCGCGAAGAATCCAACGAACATCACAGCCAGCGCCGTCCAATGTCCCGTCACACCGCGCGCACTCCAGAGCAGTGTGAGCGACGCGGCCGTGGCCGTGAGAAAAGCACCCATGATACTCCCGTCGGCGGCGAGCATGGCGGCTGCCGCGCTGAGGGCGCACGTCAGCAGCAACACGACGGCGACGAGCGCCGTCCGTGGGTCAAGCCGCACGATCGACCTCACGGCCGGTCGTCGCGGCGGCTGTCGCCGCGGTCGCCGTCGACGCCACGACCGCGTTCATCGAGCGTGACCGAACGACACCGCGCAGCAGGATGACGGACCCGAGGGATCCCGCCATGAGTACGGCGCTGAGAACGGCAAACAGCGCCGTCTTCCGACCTTCCGGGACGCCGGCGCCATACGCGGGTTGAACCAGCGTGAACATCGGCGTGTCACGCGCCTCGTCGAGCCGGGACTGCTCTTCGAACTGCCGGAGCGCTTGCACGACTTGTTGCGCTTGGAAGACGCCGCGCTCGAGGCGCAGCTGTTCGGCTTCCAGTCGGGGCGCATTCGTAGAGCCGCGATTGGCCAGCTTGAAGTTGCGCATGGCGACATCGGCCGCCGACAACACGGAGTCCGCTGCGACACGACGGGCGGTGGCAAAGGTACGCTCGGCGGCGTAGCGCGCTCGACGGCGTTCCACGTTCATCGATTGCGCCAGTTGCAGTGCGCGCTCGGTCAGCCGGAGCGACAGCGCGGCGTCGGTGGTGCGCACGGCGAGCATGACCACATTCGTCTTCGGATCGGCCGAGATTTCGATTGCATCACGAAGCGCGATGAGAAGCGCCTCGAGATGCTGCCCAGCATCGGCGTCGGCGATGTGAAGGGCTTTCCCCAACGCTATTTCTCCCCCTTCAGCCGCGATCAGTCGCTGCAAAAAGGCGCGCGATCGAAGCGTTTCGACGTACACCGCCGGCGACTGCATCGGGTCGGCGGTAGGCATGTTGAAGCCGAGCTGCGCCGCAACGCCGGCCAGTCCGCTGGCATTGCCGCTGATCACGGGAATGAAGGACGCTTCGGCGCGCCATTCAGACGCGCGTGTCAGGCGCCACGATGCACCAGCCACCGCACCGACACTCGCCACGAGCAACAGGAGGGCGGCGTAGGGACGCAGTGCCGACACCACGTACCAGAACGCCGCGGTATCGGTCGTCGGCGTCGGGGTCGGAGCGGAAGCAGGTCGGGTCACGAATCAGGAAGTCTGAGGGGGATTGACAGCAGTAGCGGAAGCAGACACGCGGCCGTCATCGAGAATGCGGTCGCGAAGTAGTCTCTCGCAGGTCGCGAAGAGGATCGCTGCGGAAGCCGTCTGCACGACGGCCGTGGAAAGCGCGATGCCAGGCGCGCCCATGTAGCGAATGAAGATCAGGTTTCCGATCACGTTCACCACGAGGCTGACGAAGGCGACGGAGCTCAGCAGCAGCGTCATGCGCATAGCCGCGATGGAGCGCGCGTAGATAACGGCCAGAAACTGACCGGGGAGCTGCAGCATATAGAACGACTGCACGAGTCCTACACGCGCCGTATCCGCTGCGGTGAAGGCGCCTCGTTCAAAGGCAAGGCCGACGATCGCGGGCGACGAGACGGCGAGCAGGATCGATGCCGGAATCGTGATCGCCAACACGTTGATCGAGGCGCGCCGCTGAAAGGTGCGCAGCGCAAGCCACTCGCCACGCTCGGCAAGACGTGAAAGGTGCGGCAGCAACGGCGTGCCGATGGCGACGATCGCTATCCCCAAGCCCACCGAGACGAGCTTGCTGCCATACGCGATGGTGGACACGGCCCCGGAGGGCAGTGAGCTCGCCATTAGCTGGTCGACGAGGCCACAACCACTGGTGAAGATCGCCCCACCGATCGCGGGGAGATACTGGCGGTTGACATCGCGCAGCGAGGCGCCTCGCTCCCACATCGACAGGCCACGTCGATGGAGCATGACACCCAACAGGAACGCTTGCAGTACGCATCCTGCCACGAGACCCAGCGCGATCGACGTCACGCCCAGCGAGGCGCTCAGGAACAGCACCGACAGCAGCATCATCACGGGCAAGCTGGCCGTTGCCAGCGCACCGATCGCAAACGCTCCATCGGCCGCGAGTACGCCGGTCCACGCCGCGCTTGCGCCCTGCAACACCGTGAACGGAATGAGAATCAGCGCCATCATCGGGATGCGGTCACGCGCGGCCGCCGTCAGCCCAGAGGCCGGCAGCTCTGCGAGCACCATCGAGAGTCCGGCCAACAGCAACGCCAGCACGACCATGACGCGGTAGGTCTGGCGAAAGGCCGTGCCGGCAAGCTGTCGCGCCTCACGAAGACCACCTCGATCCCGCGCCGCGACGAACGCCGGCGTCAGCGCCATCGGTAGCACGCCGACCACGACGTTGATGGCAAACGTGGGGATGGCGAGCGCCATCAGGAACGCATCGAGATCCGGCCCGGTACCGAAGCGCGAGGCGATGAGCATCTCTTTGACAAGGCCGACCACCTTGCCGCCCAGCGTCAGCATGCCGATCACGGCGGCGGCGCTCCAGAGCGGACCGAGTCGAAGGCTGAATTGCTGCGGTAACGCCCGCACGGGTAGGAAGAGCCGGCGCATCAGGACACCCGCTGGATGCGTGATGCACGCCACGCCTGAAACATCAGCACGTGCCAGAGCGACGTGGACCAGTCACGTTGTCCAGTCAGGTGCTGCTCCCAACGTCGACGGATCGGTGGCGCCGACAGCAGGCCGTCCTGCTCCAACGCGCTGACGGAAAGCAGCTCTTCTGCCCAGGGACGCAAGGGACCACGAAGCCACGACGAGATCGGCACACCAAAGCCCTGCTTTGGGCGATCGATCAGCGCGCGTGGTATGTATCGATCAAGCACGGCACGAACGACATGCTTGCCGTTACCGTGACGTTGCCACTGATCGCGATTGAAGCTCCACGTCAGTTCGGCGATACGGTGATCCAAAAACGGAGATCTCGACTCCAGGCTACTGGCCATCGTGGCGCGATCGACTTTGACGAGCACGTCGTCCGGCAAATAAGACAGCTGGTCGCAGAGCATCATGCTGCCGAGGAGACCTCCCGGGAGCACTCGGTGCGACAGCGCGTCCGTCGACTGCGTTTCGTCGAGCGACGGGATCACCTCGGCCGGATTCATCCACGAGCACAACAGATCGCGGTAGAAGTGCTCGGCCGACTTGGATTCCATCAACGTCGCGAGCTTGTGCAGTCGATCACCGCTGATGCCGTCCCCACGCCTGCCACCAACGCCGAGCACCGCGTCCCAGGCGTGTCGGGGAACCGCGATCAAGGCGTGGCCAGCCAAGTGACGTATCGGTCGGGGGACGTAAGAGAGACGACGCCACGCGCGCTCGGCGAAGGCGTATCGCCGATACCCTCCGAACAGTTCATCACCGCCGTCGCCCGAGAGCGCGACCGTCACGTGGCGGCGCGCGAGTGCGGCGACCGCGGCGGTGGGAATCTGCGATTGGTCGGCGAACGGCTCATCGTAGATGCCTGCCAGGCGCGGGATGACGTCCAGCGCATCGTTCGCGGAGAGCACCAGCGTGGTATGATCGGTCCCAAGGTGTCGCGCCACCGCTTCCGCGTGCCGCGCCTCGTCAAACGCGGGGTCATCGAATCCGATGGTGAACGTGCGCGCCGGTCGCGTGCCGAGATCCTGCATCATCGCCACGATCAACGAGGAATCGATGCCGCCGCTGAGGAATGCACCCAACGGCACGTCGGCCAGCATCTGCTCACTCACGGCACGGCGAAGCGCCGCGTCGAGCGCGTCGGCGGCGTCGACATCCGATCCGGCGAATGGTTCGATCGCACCGCGCGCCGCGGCGTCGTCCGCCGACCAGAAGGACGTGACGGTCGGAGGTTCGCACGGCGTCTCGACCCACGTGAGAATGCTGCCGGGCACGACTTTCACGACATCGCGAAAGATCGACTGCGGGGCGGGCACGTAACCATGGGAGAGCAGGGACGCCAGCGCTTCGCGAGAGATCGTCGGGACGAACGCCGGATGCTGCTCGATTGGTGCGAGTGTCGAGCCAAAGACGATACCTTCGGGCAGGCGCGCAACGTACAGCGGCTTCTCACCGAATCGATCGCGCGCGAGTTGAAGCGTCTTTTCCCTGCGATCCCACAACGCAATGGCGAACATGCCGACACACATAGAGAGCGCCTGCGCCAGCCCATCGCGCACGATCAGGGCGAGTAGAACTTCAGTGTCGGAGCCCCCGCGAAACTGCACGCCCTCACGTTCGAGCATGGTACGCAACGCGCGGAAATTGTAGATCTCGCCGTTGAAGATCAGGTGCAGGCGATCGTCGGCCGATGCCATCGGCTGGTGGCCGAGGGCACTCAGTTCGACGATGGCCAGACGACGGTGGCCCAGGGCAATGCCGCTGCGACCGTCGAGCCAGATGCCGTCGGCATCTGGTCCACGGTGGAGCATGGTGGACGTCATCCGTTCGAGGATTGGTCGTGCGACGGCTTCCTCGAACGGGGTCGTCCAGAACCCGGCAATGCCACACATGTTGGTTTCGTCGCTCGCGCCATCAAGTGCCTGCGTGACGGAAGATCCTGCCGTGTAACAGGCAGTTCCTTCCGTGTGTCGTGTCCGGCGTCGGCCACGCATCGTGAACTACAGAAACCGCGGAAATCTCGGAACGTGTTGTCTAAAAGACAGTTACGGGAATCCGAGCGCGCCGGACACGTTGTTCGACATGACTCGCGCCTCGCCCGTATGCCACTTAGAAAAGCACGGGTCGTGCCAATGAAAGAGCGCCCGGCCGCACAGGCCGGGCGCTCTTTCGTTGAGTCGATGGCACCGACCTGCGCTACGGTCGGCCGATGCTCGTGTACGTGAAGCCCTGTGCTCGCACATCCTCTCCGCGGTACACGTTGCGCAGGTCGACCAAGACCTTGCTCCGCATCGCGGCGCCGAGACGATCGAGATCGAGCGCGCGGAACTCGTTCCACTCGGTGATGAGCACCAGCACGTCGGCACCGATCGCCACGTCGTAGGCATCGGCACACCAGTGCACGCCCGGCAGCAACGTTCCCGCTTCGTGCATGGCGGCCGGATCGTAGGCCCGCACCGCGGCCCCCGCATCTTGGAGTGCCGGCACAATCGCCAGACTCGGCGCTTCACGCATGTCGTCGGTGTTGGGCTTGAACGCCACGCCAAGCACGCCCACGGTTTTGCCGCGCACCGAGCCGCCGCACGCGGCGATCACGCGTGACGCCATCGCGCCTTTGCGCGTGTCGTTCACCTGCACCACGGTCTCCACGAGACGGGCCGGGGATCCGTACTCCTGCGCCGTACGCACCAGCGCGACCGTGTCCTTCGGGAAACACGAGCCGCCGTAGCCCGGGCCAGCGTGCAGAAACTTCTTGCCGATGCGTCCGTCGAGTCCCATGCCGCGCGCCACATCCTGCACGTTCGCACCGACCTTCTCGCACAGATCCGCCATCTCGTTGATGAACGTGATCTTCGTCGCGAGAAACGCGTTGGCCGCGTACTTCGTGAGCTCCGCCGTCTCGAGCGTCGTCATCACGACCGGCGTCTCCATCAGATAGAGCGGACGATACAACGCCTGCATGACCGCGCGCGCACGATCGGTCTCGGCGCCGATGACGACACGATCGGGACGCATGAAGTCGCCGATCGCCGAGCCTTCGCGCAGGAACTCGGGATTCGACGCGACGTCGAAGTCGGCGGTCGGGTTGGCGCCGCGAATGAGCTCCGCCACGCGACGACCGGTACCCACCGGTACCGTGCTCTTTGTGACGATCACCGTATATCCCTGCAGCGACTTGGCGATCTCGATCGCCGCGGCCTCCACGAAGCGCAGATCGGCGTGTCCGTCACCGCGGCGCGACGGCGTGCCGACCGCGATGAAGACGGCATCTGCTTCCGACACGGCCTTGGCGAGGTCGGTGGTGAACGCCAATCGTCCGTTCTTGATGCCCTTGGCGACCAGCGCGTCGAGACCCGGCTCGTAAATCGGGATCTCGCCTTTGAGCAGGCGTTCGATCTTCACGGCGTCGACGTCGACACAGGTCACGTCAGGGCCGAACTCCGCGAAACACGCACCGGACACGAGGCCGACATAGCCCGTGCCGATCATGGCGATCTTCATGAGGCGTCAGTCTCCGATCTGAAAGTATTCGCGGTACCACGCAACGAAGTTCGCCACGCCGGTTTCGATCGGCGTTTTCGGCGCGAAGCCGACGTCACGCACGAGCGCGTCCACATTCGCATAGGTAGCCGGCACATCGCCAGCCTGCAGCGGCAGCATCCGCTTCTCCGCCACGCGGCCCAGCGACTTCTCGATGGTCTCGATGAGATACATCAGTTCCACCGGATTGTTGTTGCCGATGTTGTAGAGCCGGTACGGCGCCTTGCTGGTGGCCGCATCGGGCGCGTCGGAGTTCCAGTCGGGATTCGGTTCGGCCGTGTGATCGCTCGTACGGATCACGCCTTCCACGATGTCGTCGATGTACGTGAAATCACGCTGCATCTTACCGTGATTGAACACGTCGATCGGCTTGCCGTCGAGAATGGCCTTCGTGAACAGGAACATGGCCATGTCGGGGCGGCCCCACGGACCGTACACCGTGAAGAAGCGCAGTCCGGTGGTCGGCAGTCCGTACAGATGGCTGTACGTGTGCGCCATCAGTTCGTTCGCCTTCTTCGTCGCCGCATACAACGACACCGGATGGTCCACGTTCTGATGCACCGAGAAGGGCATCGCCGTGTTGGCGCCGTATACGCTCGACGACGACGCATACGTGAGATGCTGCACGCCGTGATGCCGACAGCCCTCGAGGATGTTGATGAAGCCGACGAGATTGCTCTCGATATAGGCGTGCGGATTCGTGATCGAGTATCGCACGCCGGCCTGCGCGGCCAAGTGGATCACGCGATCAAAGCGCTCTTCGCGGAAGAGACGCTCCACGCCGTCACGATCGGCCAGCTCCATGCGGAACAGGCGGAATCCCGGCTTGCTGGCGAGTCGCGCCAGTCGCGCCTCCTTCAGCGTGGGGTCGTAGTAGTCGTTGACGTTGTCGAGGCCCACCACTTCGTCACCGCGGGCCAGCAGCCGTTCGCTAGTATGATAGCCGATGAAGCCCGCGGCTCCGGTCACCAGAATTTTTGCCATGCGCTGATCGCCATTCAGGAAAAAGGTCGTCCTACGTGTCCGCTGCAGACGATTGAGCGGGGCGCGGCGCCACGGGCGGCCGTTGCAAAAGCAGGACCGCTCCCATAATGGCAACGCCGCCGATGAAGGTACCGGTACCGACCGACTGCCGCAGCACCACCACCCCCAGCAGGGTCGTCCAAAACGGCTCCACGGTGGACGTGATCGCCGCGCGGACCGCGCCGAGTACGCGCAATCCCGCCAGGAACGCCAGAAACGATACCGCAGTCAGTACACCCTGGAGGGCGCTGGCCCCGAACGCCGTGGCATCGGGAATTTGGAACAGCGTGCCGGTACTCGCGGCCCACACCACGAAAAGCACCGCGCCGCCCACGGCGATCGCCCGGGACACGTCGATCGCGTCGCGCTCGCGTTGTAGCGCGCCGAGCACGGGGATGTACAACGCGTACACCAGCGCCGCCGTGAGTACCGCCGCCACGCCCAGCGGGTTGAGCGACGCAGCACTTGGGGCACCTACCATGAAGCCGATGCCGCCCAGCGCGAGCACCAGGGCCGATACCCGCGTGCGATCGAGGCGCTCGCTGCCGCGAATCGCGGTGATCACGGCCACCCACGCCGGAAACGTGTAAAACAGGAACGACGCCGTCGCCGCCGGAATCCAGTGCAGGCTCCCTAGGGCCAGCGTGGCCACCGTGGCCTGAGGACCCCCCGCCAGCAGGAGAATACGCGGCGACCACCAAGGGGCAACGCCGATGCGAGGCGCTCCGCCGCGCCACCAGCCGACGGCCAGCAGCAGCACCGCGCTGGTCGTATATCTCCAAGACTGCACCGACTCGAGCGCCATGCCGTGACCAGTCGCGATCACAGTGAGCGGCGATAAGCTGCCGAAGCAGCAGGCGCTCAGCACGATCAACAACGTCGCCCGCAGCAGTTGCGCGGACGACGGCCCCTCCCGCCCGGAACTCACAGCAGCGTGCCGCTGAGCAGCTTGTACGCGATCCCGAAGTAGATGCTGATGGCGGAAACGTCCACCAGCGTAGCGACCAACGGCGCCGAAGCGGACGCCGGGTCGAATCGAAGCCGCTTGAGGAGGAACGGCAGCATCGAGCCCGTCAGCGAGCCCACCAGCACAATGCCCACCAGCGCGAGGCCCACCGTGACCGCGATCATGAATGAGTGCGGCCCGTAGTCGTACAGGCCCATCGAGTTCCACAGCATGATACGCAGAAACGCGATCGCACCCAGCAACAGACCAAGAATGATGCCAGCCGGTATTTCACGAAGGACCACGCGCCACCAGTCACTCAGCGTGACTTCACCGAGCGCCATGGCGCGAATGATCAGCGACGTGGCTTGTGAGCCCGAATTGCCGCCGGAGCTCATCACCAGCGGAATGAACTGTGACAACAGCAGCACGCGACCGATGTCGTCCTCGTAGCGCGCCATCACCGACGCCGTGAGCATCTCACTCACGGCGAGCACGGCCAACCAACCGCCACGCTTGCGCACGTTCTGCCACAGCCCGATCTGCATGTAGGGCTCTTCGAGCGCCTCCATACCACCGAACTTCTGCGCGTCTTCCGTGCCCTCTTCCTGAATGACGTCGATCACGTCGTCGACCGTGACCACGCCCAAGAGACGCTTTTCCGAATCCACGACCGGCAACGCCACGAGGTCGTAGTTCGACGTGATCTGCGACACCTCCTCCTGCGGCATGTCTGGCGCTACGCTCACCACTTCGCTCCAGGCGAGCTCGCTCAGTGGCGTGCCGTCGGGTGACGCCAGGAGTTCGCGCAGCGACAACACGCCGCGCAGACGGCCGTTCCCGTCGATCGTGTACACCGTGTACATGGCTTCGCGGCGGCCCGCCCGCGACATGGCCCGTACAGCGACCAAGGCTTCCTCGGCCGTCAGATTCTCGTCGACCGACACGAACTCGGTGGTCATCAGACCGCCGGCCGTGTACGGGTCGTACTCCAGCAGGCGCTCGGTCTCGGCCTTCTCGGCCGGCTCGAACTCGGCGAGAATGTCGTCCGCCGTCTCTTCGTCGAGTTCCTCGAGGGCGTCGGCGCGCTCGTCGGGCGTCATCTCCGACATGATTGACGCCGCTTCGACGGCCGTCAGCTCTTCGAGCACCATCGTCCGCAGCTGCTCGTCGAGATACTCGAGCACTTCGCCCGCCCGTTCCTTCGGCAGCGCCGAGAGGAACGCGCGCACCATCTCGACCGGCAGCGCCTCCGCAATGTCCGCGAGGTCGGCCGGGTGCATTTCCTCCGTCTGCGGTCCGATGCTCTCCGGGTGCTCCTCGAGCAACTCGAGAAGATCCGGCACGATCAGCGCCGCGAGCGGCCGGTCTTTGTTGGCGTGAGGTGGCATCGGCGAAGGGCGGCGGTCAGGCGGTCAAGTTAGTCGTGCACACCGAACGAGAGTAGTCACCCGTGCGGCCGGGCGGTGTCGCGTTACGGCTCGTTACAGAACCGGTAGGACCCTCGCCTCGACGCGGAGACTCCGGACCGACACGCCCGCCGCGTCGAGTGCGGTATCCAGCGCCGCTCGATCCAGCTCGCCCTCGACTTCGAGAACGGCGCCCTGCATGGTGACTTCGGCGCGCAGGACCCCGGGAACGGCCCCCAGCGCCGTCCACACCGCGCGCACGGCGTGCACGGCCACCAGGCCGTCGAGCTGCACGTGGATCCGTTGACGTGGCATCTTTCAATCTCCACGATCGGCCCCGCTTCCTCAACCGGCCAATCGACGGCGCTCTGCCCCTTTACCCGTCTTTCCATGCCTCGCGTCGCCTTTCTCGGACTCGGCGCCATCGGCGCTCCGATGGCCCGTCACCTCGCGCGTCCTGAATTCGATCTGGCCGTGTGGAATCGCACCCTGCCCAAGGCCGAGGCGATGGCGAGCGAGCTCGGGGTGCGTCACGCGCTCACGCCAGCCGACGCCGCGCGCGAATGCGATGTCGTGATCACCTGCCTGCCAGTGTCGAAGAACGTGGAAGCGCTGTTCGATGGTCCCGATGGCTTACTGGCTACGATGCGGTCGGGCGCCGTGCTCGTGGACTGCACGTCGGGCGACGCGACGACCTCACGCCGTATGGCGGCGCGCCTCGCCGAACGCGGCATCGGTTTCCTCGACGCACCGGTGTCGGGCGGCGTGGCCGGGGCGGAGCAGGGGGCGCTCACGGTCATGGTGGGCGGCGATGCCGCGACACTGGAACGCGTGCAGCCGGTGTTGGCCTGCTTCGGCAAGCGCATCGTGCATTGCGGGGCGGTCGGTGCCGGTGATGCGCTCAAGGCCGTGAACAACGCTCTGCTCGCGATGCACATTTGGGGCACCGCGGAAGGACTGGTGGCGCTCGAGAAAGCCGGCGTGAAGGCGGAGATCGCACTCGACGTGATCAACACATCGAGCGGCCGCTCCAACAGCAGTATGAATCTCTTCCCCGAGCGCGTGCTCACGCGCGCCTTCCCGCGCACCTTCCGGTTGGCGCTGCTCGACAAGGACGTCGGCATCGCCGCCGAACTCGCGCGCGAACATCAGGTGCCGTCGCCCCTGCTCCAGCTCACGGCCGAGCTGTTTCGCATGGCGCACATCGAGCTCGGTGAGGAAGCCGATCACGTGGAAGCCGCCAAGGTCGTGGAGCGACTCGGCGGTGCCCGGATCGGGGGGCGCCCATCATGAGTATGATCGCTGTTGCATACGTCGAAGCGATCCGCGCGCACTTTCCGGCGCTGGAGCGTCGAGAGGGCGCGCATCCGGTGGCGTTCTTCGACGGTCCCGGCGGGACGCAGGTGCCGCGTGTCGTCGCTGATGCCATGACCGACTATCTCCTGCATCACAACGCCAACACGCATTGGGCATACCCCACCAGCGTCGAGACGGATGCGATGCTGGCCGCTGCGCGCGAAACGCTCGCCGATTTCCTGGGCGCCACGCCGGGTGAGATTTCGTTCGGCGCGAATATGACCACGATTCTGTTCCACGTGGCACGCGCCATCGGCCGCACGCTGAAGCCCGGCGACGAGATCATTGTCACCGAACTCGATCATCACGCCAACATCGCGCCCTGGCAGGCGCTGGCGAAGGAACGCGGCGCCGTACTCAAGTGGCTGCCGCTTGATTTGGAGACGTACCGGCACGAAGTGGGAGCCCTCGAGTCGCTGCTGTCACCGCGCACGAAGGTCGTCGCGATCGGCGCGGCGTCGAACATTCTTGGCACCGTGAGTGATGTCGCGGCCATGGTGGCACTGGCCAAGACCGTCGGCGCGATCACGGTGGTGGACGCCGTACACTTCGCACCACACGCGCTGGTGGATGTGAACGCGATCGGCGCCGACTTCGTGCTCTGCAGCGCCTACAAGTTTTATGGGCCCCATATCGGGATCTGCTACGGCCGGCACGCGGCCACGGCGGCGCTTGACCTGCCGCGCCTCGAGCCGGCCCCTGACTACGTGCCGGAATGTCTCGAGACCGGCACGCAGAATCACGAAGGGATCGTCGGCGCCGCGGCGGCCGTGGATTTCCTGGCCGGTCTTGCGGAAAACACGACTGCATCGCGTCGCGAGCGACTCGGCACGGTGATGCGCGCGCTGCATGAGCGCGGCGACACGCTGCTGCGCGAATTGTGGGAGGGGCTGCATTCCATCGAGGGCGTCACGGTCTTCGGACCGCCGCCGGGCACGGCGCGCACGCCGACCGTATCGTTTCACGTGCAAGGACACGAGTCGGAACAAGTCGCGCGATTCCTCGCGCCGCGCGGCGTATACGTGTCGCACGGCGACTTCTACGCCACCACCGTGGCGCGTCGCCTCGGTCTGGCCCACGAGGGGCTCGTGCGCGCGGGCTGCTCGTGCTACACGACCTCCGATGAAATCGCGCGCCTGGTGCACGGCATACGCGCGCTGGTCGAGGGAACCGCCTGAATGACGCGACCCCTCATGCGTCCCCTCACGCGACGCGCCCGTGTGTGGTCGGCGCTCTCGGCGATCGCGGCCGTCATCGTGGTCGCCGCTTGTGGCGATCGCAGCTCGCGTGGGGAGGCGTTGCCGCCGGCCGAGTTCTTGTTTGCGGCGGGGGACTCCACGTATTGGGTACGCAGTGGCGGCGACGGCATGCGCGTGCGTAGCGCGCCGATCCTGCTCACGGAAGTGGACGGCCGGCTGTTCGAGATCTTCCTGGGCGACGAAGGCGCGGAGTATCCCGACGCCTCGTTCGCGAGCGCGCGGCTGTGGTCACGCGAGATCCAGCGCCGCGACAGCACGCAGCTGTTCGGTGACTTCACCGTGATGCGCGAACTCGCGGTGTGGCGACGTGCCAACCCCCGCGCTGCGGAGATCGATCCCACCGACGAGGAAATGGCCGACGATCCGCGCACGGTGGTGAACGACGAAATCGAGATTATCGACGTGCACGGACCCTATCTCACCGTCGAGCATCTGCTCAACGTCGATATCGATGGTGGTCCGCCGCACCGGCATGACGGCCGACGCATGGTCGTCGACGTGCGCAGTGGCGCCACGGCGTCGTTGGACGCGCTCGTGGGCGCCGACGAGGCGCGGCGCGTGACGGCCGCAGCGCGGGCGTCGCTCGCGCAGCTGGTCGACTCGATCCGCACCGCCGGGGCGGCGGGTGATGAACGCGCGTCGGTGGCCACCGAATCGCTGGACAGCTTCCGGTTCGATTCCACCAGCTTCGGCATCACCGACATCGGACGCGACCCAGCGGTGGCGTTCATGGTGCCCGGACATGGCACGGACGGCGAGGCGCTCGCGCTGTATCTGCCGCCGATCACGGTGAACGTGCCGGTGTGGTGGAACTCGGTGCGCGCCACCCTGCCGGAGTGGACCAAGGACTCGGCGCGCGTCACGTGGGATCGCGCGAAATACGAGATCGCGGCGCGCCCGTCGGCCGATGGCGATGCGCTCGCCCTGGTGCTGATTGGCGGTGCCGTGGGCAAGTCGCACGAGTGGCCGATTGCCACCGTCTCCGCACCGGCGTACCAGCTGATCCCCCTGGATACACCGCCGATCGACAGCGCCGCGCGGTCTGCGTTGTCGCGGGCCTTCGATCTCTCGACCTCGCTGGACGGGCTCGTGCAACGCGCCCACCGGCTGCGTCGCACGCCGGACGCAACACCGCTGCTGCGCACGACTTCATTCTCACGTATCAAATGACCGACTCGTTGCCTGCACGTTTATCCCGCCCGGTGTCCGCCTCGCAGCACGTCACGAGCGAGCTGATCATGCCGCATGATGCCAACATCCTCGGACACGCCTTCGGTGGGGCGATCATGGCGATGGTCGACAAGGCGGCGGCCGTGTCGGCGTTTCGTCATGCGCGCACGGCGTGCGTCACGGCGTCGATCGATCGTGTCGATTTTCGCGAGCCGATTCACGTGGGCGATCTCGTGACCTGTCAGGCGTCGGTGAATTTCGTGGGCACGACGTCGATGGAGATCGGCGTGCGCGTAGAAGCCGAGGATCTCATTACCGGCGCGCGTCGTCATACGAATACCTGCTACCTCACGTTCGTCGCGATCGACCGGAACGGCCGCCCGGTGCCGATTGCACTGGTGCAGCCCGAAACCGACGACCAGTTCCGTCGCTACGATGCCGCGCAGGCGCGCCGTCGCCGCCGACTCGAAGAACGTCAGGACGAGGCGCGCGCCGATCGCTAGCGTGGACCGAATACCCAACGATGCGCCGACGGACACCTACGCCGCGCTCCGCATCCCGAACTTCCGCCGCTATCTGCTCGCGCTGTTCACGCTGACGCTTGGCATCCAGATCCAAGGAACGGTCGTCGGATGGCAGATCTACGATCTCACGCATGATCCGCTGGCCCTCGGGATCGTGGGATTGGCCGAGGCACTGCCGGCGATCAGCATGTCGCTGTTCGCCGGGCATGTGGCCGACAGCCATGATCGGCGCCGCATCGCCCTGATGGCCTTGTCCGTGCTTGTGCTCTGCTCCCTCGGGCTCTGGTGGCTGGCGCATCCGGCGCCGATCGGCGGCCTCGCGCTCACGGCGCCCGCGCGTGTCCGCGCGATCTACGCGGTGATCATGCTCAGTGGTGTCGCCCGTGCCTTCCTGCAGCCGGCCCGCCAGGCGCTCAGTGCCGAGTTGGTGCCGCGCACGCTGTACCGCAATGCGATCACTTGGCGCACCGGTAGCTGGCAGCTGGCCGCCGTACTGGGCCCCGCGCTGGGCGGTGGTCTCTACGCCTTGGGAGGCACGACGCTCGGGTACGCCGTGGATGCCGTGCTGATGACCTGTGCGGTCGGCGCGTTACTCTCGGTGCGTCATCGCTCCCCGGTGCGCGAAGTCACCGACGAGCCAATCCTGCGTTCGATCACCGGCGGGCTGCGCTTCGTGCTCGGCGAGCCACTCCTGCTCTCGGCGCTCACGCTCGATCTCTTCTCGGTGTTGTTCGGTGGAGCGATTGCGCTGTTGCCGGTGTTCGCGGCCGAGATTCTGCACACCGGTCCGTCGGGACTGGGGCTGTTGCGCGCCGCGCCCGCCGTCGGTGCGGTGATCACGAGCATCGCGCTCACGCGCTGGCCGCCCTTCGCACACACGGGCCGCAATCTGCTGGTCTCGGTGACCGGTTTCGGAGTCTGCACGATCCTGTTCGGACTGAGTCGCAGTCTCTGGCTTTCGCTGGGCACACTGGCACTGGCCGGTGCCTTCGACATGATCAGCGTCGTGATACGCAGTCTCATGCTCCAGATGCGCACACCCGAAGCGCTGCTGGGCCGCGTGTCGTCGGTGAATCAGATCTTCATCGGCTCGTCGAATGAGATCGGTTCGTTCGAATCGGGACTCACCGCGCGCTGGTGGGGCGCGGTCACTGCCGTCGTGGTAGGCGGTGTGGCCACACTGGTCGTGGTGGCGGCGGTCGCGTGGCGTGTGCCGAGTCTGCGGCGGCTCAAGCAACTGGCGAACTGAGGTGGACCGATTGAACTGGGTTCGCTGAACAGAATACGCGGAGGCGCCGAGGACGCAGAGCACGCAGGCCGAAACAGAAAGTGATCTAGTCTCTGCGTTCTCTGCCCCCCTGCGTGATCAGTTCCCGGTGCTCCGGGACGGATCGTTGGTGCAGATCACACAGGGAACAGGAGGACGGGCGAAAAAGAGGGTCAGGTGAACGGGAGTGCCTCGACCCCGTCCACGTCCGCCGTTACCACCAACTCCTCCGTCAGCGAGAGTTCGATCTCGGTGCCATCGCGCGCGATACTGGAGCGCGGAAACACCGATCGGGCCTCGCGCTCCAGCTCATGCGCGTCGCGCGAGTAGCGGGCCGAGATGTGCGTCAGCACTAGTCGGCGCGCACCGGCCTTTCGCGCGACTTCGGCGGCTTCGCGGGCCGTGCTGTGTCCCGTCTCCAGGGCGCGCGCCGCCTCGTCGTCAGCGAACGTGGCCTCATGAATGAGCAGGTCGGCATCCTGCGCGGCGGCAATCGTGTTGTTGCACGGGCGCGTGTCACCGGTGACCACGATACGGCGGCCGCGGCGTCGTTCGCCCACCAGCGCCGACGGCGCGATCACCCGACCATCGTCGAGCGTGATCGACTGGCCCTTGTGGATGCGGCCCCAGAGCGGCCCCTCAGGAATACCCATGGCACGTGCCAGATCCGGATTGAAGCGCCCCAGTCGCTCCTCCTCGACCAGCGCGTAGCCCAGTGACTGGGACGGGCCGTGGGACACCGCGAACGTCTCGATGTGATAGTCCGCCCGCTTCACCGGCTCGCCAGGTTCCAGCTCTGTGATATCGATCGAAAACGTGGTGCGCTCGCCACCCAAACTGATGCATTGGCGCAACGTTTTACCCGCGCCACGCGGCCCCCACAATCTCAGTGGTTCGGTTCGTCCTTGTAACGCCATCGTGCGGACGAGCCCGGTGAGTCCCAGGATGTGATCCGAGTGCACGTGGGTGAAGAACAGGTCTTCGAACGCAAACGAGATCCCGTAGCGCATCATCTGGCGCTGCGTCCCCTCGCCGCAATCGAACAACAATGTCTCGCCTTCCCGAATGATGGCAAGGGAGCTGACCCCCCGTTCCACGGTGGGACGGGAAGCGGCGGTTCCAAGGAAGCGGACGAGCAGCGGCATCGCGGCAATATAGGCGGTACCCACCGCTCGCCAGTTCACAATCGGTCCGCGAAACAGCTGAACGCGGCCCCATGCTTGCACTGCTAGGGTTTGTTGGCCCGGACCGCACACAGCGGCCTGAGGTTTGCAGAGGTGGGGGTGAAGTATCGCCGCGGTATGCTGGTTCTGTGACGGATGCCCTTCGTCTCGTCCCGGCCCGCCGCACTCATTCAGGACTTCCGGATGGCCGGGGGGCGTATGACCGGAAAAAGCCGACGCGGATTCGCGTCCATGGATCCCGCGCGTCAGCGCGAGATCGCCAGCAAAGGTGGGCGGGCAGCCCACGAAAAGGGGACGGCGCACGAATGGT
>JBBQXC010000005.1:0-60783 GCA_038210005.1 Gemmatimonadales bacterium | reverse complement strand
CAGTCAGGTCACTCGTGGCCGCTCCGCCGGGACTGGCTAGGTAAACGGATTCTGAACATCCAGTTCGGGGAACAGCGAGAAGTCGCGATCGCGGGACAGAAGTGCTTCGACGCCGTGCGCGACACAGATCGCGGCAATGCGCGCATCATGCACGACCGCCCCGCGCACGCGAGGGCGACGCACGAAGCCGGACAGCACGCTGGTGAACCCCTGCGATTCGCCGAGCAATCGAATGCTCGGCGAGGCGAACCACCCTTCCAGTTGCGCCCATGCCTGCTGGGATGTGCTCGCGGTCTGGCGCCATATCCTGACATTGGTGACCACGCTGAAGAACTCGTAGACGCATGGCCACGGGATGGCCCATGGGTCGCGTCCCTCGGCCATGGCGCGAAGGCGGTCCTGCGCGACCGCGTGCTCGGCCACGTCACGGCGATGCGCATAGACGAGGACGTTGGTGTCGACGGCAATCATCGCCGACCACCGTAGATCTCATCACGCAGATCGGGCCACGACATGCTTTCGAGTGGGTTGTCATGGCGCGCATCACCGACACTCAGATCCGGCAGCTGGTACGCCGTTGGTGCGTCCTCCGCGGCGAGCACGCGGCGAATGCCCTCCTCGACCACCGCGCGCAGCGGCACGCCCGATCGTTGCGCATAGCGCTTGGCCCGCGCCAGCAACGCGTCGGCGATATCGATCGTCGTTTTCATTGTATACAGTCTACCCATATCCAGTAGTATGGGCAACCTTGCCACTACGGTCGTTCCCGCACGGGTCCGGTCAGGGCGCCTTGCCTCGTTTGGTCGCTGCCGTCAGCGTCGGTTCGACCTCCGTCGACCACACCCATGTGACTTTCGGCGCCGGGTTAGACCGCTCCGCTTCATTTTTGGCATGTACACCAAAGGCAGCGGCGTTGGCGAATGAGAGGCGATGCGGATGCAGCAGCGCGAGCGCACCAACGTATCGCGCACGGGCTCTAGCGCACGTGGCGAGGCAGGCCCATGCGGTGAATGGTGGTTGGCCTCCCGGTTGCGTAGCGTCGCCAGACCGTGCGCGCATCGATCGTGGACGGAGGTGCCGGGCTCTCCTCAACGGCGGAATCGCGGAGTGAATGGTGGCGGTTCGGCGGCCCTCCACCCGCAGTTCGTGGGACAAGCCGCGGGACGTCGCGACTCGCAATATCCTGGGGACTTGGATCGGTCGGAATGTCCCCCTTTCGTGATCGACGGCGCATATTTTCGCAAGGATACGCCGTGCACTCACCTTGGCAGGTGAACGCGTCCTCTGTGCCAATCCCCGATGACCGACATCCTCCGCGAACAGCTCGAGCAGTCCCTCGGCGTCGCGTACACGATCACGCATGAACTTGGTGGCGGCGGGATGTCGCGCGTGTTTGACGCGCGCGATGCGACGCTTGGGCGCGACGTGGTCATCAAGGTGCTCGCGCCGGAGTTGGTCGAAGGGTTGAGTGTCGAACGGTTTGCGCGGGAGATCAAACTGGCGGCGGGGTTGCAGGAGCCGCACATCGTGCCGGTGATCAGTGCCGGTGTCACGGCCGGCGCGTTGCCGTATTACCTCATGCCGTTCATCGATGGTGAGACCCTGCGCGCGCGAATGGCGCTGGGCACCATTGCGACCACCGACGCGCTCTCGATGCTTCGTGATGTCGCGAAGGCATTGGCGTATGCACACGCGCACCACATTGTGCATCGGGATATCAAGCCCGAGAATATTTTGGTGTCGAGTGGCACGGCGCTGGTCGCTATTTCGGTATTGCCAAGGCCATGGACGTCGCGCGCACCTTCGCGGCGACAGACGGGCCGGCGGCACCCTCGATCACGCTCACGGGCACGTCTCTTGGTACACCGGCCTACATGGCCCCCGAGCAAGCGGCGGGTGACGCCGATGCAGATCAGCGGGCAGACATCTACGCGTGGGGCGTGGTCGCGTACGAGGTGCTGGCGGGGAAGCATCCGTTCGCCGGGCGCACGTCCCCGCGCGCGCTCATGGCGGCGCACTTCGGTGAGACGCCGGTAGCGCTGGCGAGCACGACCGCCGGTCACGTGTCACGCGCACTGAGTGACCTCGTCATGCGCTGCCTGGCGAAAGATCCGGCCGACCGACCGTCCACGGCAGCGGAGCTCATTGCGGTGCTGGACGGCGCGTCCGGCGCACGATCTACGACGAACGCGCGGTGGCGGGAGCCTATCCCGTTGCTCGCGGTGGTACTCGGGGCGGTACTCGGGGCGATCGCGTTCGCGTGGTGGCGCACGCCGAACGTGGACCGCGCGGTCGCACCCGGAACCGGGCCGGTGATGATGGCCGTGCTCCCCTTCGAGCACGCCGGTCCGACCGATCAACAGCCGTTCACCGATGGGTTGACCGATGCAGTCACCGCGAAGTTGGCCGGGCTGACGTCGCTCGCCGTGATTGATCGGCGCAGTGCGGCGACGTATCGCGGCACCACCAAATCGGCGAAGAAGATCGGGGCGGAACTGGGTGTGCGGTATTTGTTGGAAGGGGTAGTACGCTGGGCGAAGGACGGCGCGGGCGTGTGGAAGGCGCGCGTGACCCCAACGCTGGTCGACGCCGGCACGGGCGTGACCAAGTGGACGGGGGAGGCGCAGGACATCACACTGGACGATCCGTTCACTGCACAGGGCCAGATTGCGAGTGAGGTGGCAAGCGCGATGGAGATCGCGGTGCTGCCCGCTGAACAGACGGAGCTTGAGCGCCCTCTCTCACGCATTGCGCAAGCGCTCGCGGCGTACCAGCGCGGGGTGGCGCTCGCCGATCGTGCCGGTGAAGGAGGGAACAGCGTGCCGCGGGAACAGGCGATCATGGAGTTTGAACGGGCGATCGCGCTGGACAGCAATTTCGCCTTGGCATGGGGCCAACTCGCGAAGGAGTTGACGTACTTGGCGAGCAGTGTGAGCGATAGCAGCTATCTGAGCCGAGTTCGCACCACCTCACGGACGCACTGCGCCACGCGCCGACGGATCCCGTGGTTCTCCTGATGGCCGCGTGGAAGTCGCTGGACATCGATCGGGATACGTCTGGGGTGGACGCCTTGGTCGACCGCGCACTGCGCTCGGCACCGAATAATGCCCAGGTGCTCTCGTTGGCGTCCGGCGTAGTGCGAGTGCGGCATCGGCCACGGGAATCCTACGAGCTCTC
Organism: Gemmatimonadales bacterium; assembly: GCA_038210005.1. Lineage (GTDB taxonomy): Bacteria > Gemmatimonadota > Gemmatimonadetes > Gemmatimonadales > Gemmatimonadaceae > Gemmatimonas. The sequence continues at coordinate 57,606 of JBBQXC010000005.1, read as the reverse complement.
GAAACGGGCGACACTGCTCGACCCCCGATCGAGCGATGCGCAGGTACAGGCCAGTGTCCTTGCAAGATCACTGAGGGATTGGAACGCGGCTGCACGCTTCGCCGGCGCGGCACTACGACTCGACTCGACGGATGAAGCAGCATGGCGGATGCGTCTTGAACGATCTTACTACGTGGGGGACACGGTCGCCATGCAGCAACTGCTCGTCACCGCGGCGCGGCGGCTACCGGAGAACAGTTTTATCCTGCAAGAGGCCCTTTCGAATGCTGGCCTGGAATCGGGCAAACGCTACCTCCGGCTGTCGCCGGAACAAGCAGGCATCATGAGTGCGGGCGATTCACTGCACTACTACGCCATCAAGCAAAACGTCTGCGTGTGGATCACGGATGACGTCTGCGCGCGCGTTCACGGCGACTCGTTGATGCGACTCTTCGCCCGCCATACGTGGGGCGGATACAACGAGGTGCACTTTGTCTCTTTGCTCGCCTTCGCCCAGGCGAATGCCGGCCCTGCCGACGCGGCCCGCGCTTCGCTGCGCCGCATTCTGACTGCGTCGCGCAGCTATAGCACTCGAGAACTCCCCACTGATTTCGTGACCGACGTCCCGGAAATCGCCGGTGCGTACGTGCGGCTCGGTGAGCCGGCCATGGCCATCCGATGGTTGGAGGCGTCACTGCAAACACCGGATGGTGGTACATCCGCACGCTACTTCGAGATTCACCCTAAACTCCAAACCCTCCGCGGCACGCCGGAGTTCGAGGTCTTCCTTCGCGCACACCCGAAGTGATGGACGCAGCGGACGACGAGCCAGTCACGCGCGACGTCCGGCGGGCCGATGCAATACCGAACGTTCTTCCGCAGAATCAACAGCGAGTGTACGCGAGACGACGATCGGAACATCAGCGGGTTGTGTTGGCTATTCGAGACGTGCTGCGCGTCGCGTGCGGTCTCCCGAACCGCTCAACGCGCCGTTACCCGCGCGCGGCCATCTCCCTCGCGACCTGCTCGACCCGCACCACCGGCGCCCCCCAACGCGCGACGAGCTGCGTGTCATCGAACGACACGCCATTGTCCACCAACTCCCGGCCCGCCCGCATCATGCGGGCTACCGTCGGTGAGAACGATTGGAGTAGTGATGGTCCATATCGGAACATCATGTGCGGCACCTTCATCAGTCGCGTGATGCGATGCGACGCCTGCTCGAAGCGCGCGATAAACTCCCCAAAGGTGAGCCCTTGCGGGCCACCGATGGCCCACGAGCAGCGCTTCGCCAAGGCTCATCGCCCATGTGTCCATGAACACGTATGGACGGAGAATTCTCCATTCCATGGTGGTCGCACGCAACGCCCGTTCCGCCAGCGCCTTGGCGCGATAGAAGTCGTGTTCCGAGTCGGCGGTCACGCCCGGACCGGACGTGAACACGAACCGCTTCTCGCCAGCCCGCTCTGACGCCTTGAACAACGTGCGATTGCCGTCGATGTCGACACGCTGGAGGTCGTGACGGCCAAAACTGTCCACCGCGTGCGCGGTGGTGACGACGGTCTGCACGCCAACCATCGCGGCTTCACGCGACTTCGGATCGGTCAGGGCAGCGTATTGCACCGGAATCTGGCGCGCCCGCAATCTGACTGCACGCTCCGGACGACGCGTGAGTGCGCGCACATCGTGGCCGCCGTCATGCAACCGTTCTACGACTGCAGATCCCGTAAGTCCGCTGGCGCCCACAACGGCGATCATGCTGTCCCCCCCTCACTCAATAGGCCGTCGGGAACGGCGGGAAGGCTACCGCGACTCTTTGCGAGTTCGAGCAGCCGCATGCCCTGCTCGGATTGATACACCGGTACAAGGGCCAGCTCGTCGAGGGCCTGACGTAGATCGCCGAACAGACGGTCTACGACGATCGCGCTTTGCACGGCACTATGGACCGTGGCGGCCCGCCTCCGTGAGTCCCACGCGCGGCGCTCAGCGTCCACGTGTGCCGCCGCGTCCACGCGGGACCACGCCGACGTACCGAGACCCTGCAGCTCGAGGATCGCCATGCCAGGCTCCGGTTTCCTCCAGAGTGGAGGCCCCTGAGTTGCTGTCAAGTATTCGCTTTCGCCCGGCGCAGAAGGGCGTCGCTTCATGCGGTCATCTCGGAACCCATTCAGCGCGGTGAGGGTTCCGTATCTAGTTCGAACGCGATAACACCGGTGACCGACTCAGACACAATGCCTCTACGCCCGACAACACAGCGCCTTCCACGCGCAGCACGATGGCTGCTGCCCCCCCTGCTCCTCGTGCTCGCCGTGGGCGGGTGGTCCACGCCTATTCCTCCGAAGGTACCGATGCCGGTCACGCTCTTCGACTTCGCCAGCGCCAACGAAGCATCATGGGACGTCGTCAACGACGGCGTCATGGGCGGTCGTTCCGCGGGCTATGTGACGGTGGCGGATGGCACCCTCCGTTTCACTGGCACCCTCGTGACACAGGGTGGCGGCTTCACCTCGGTGCGGGCTCGACGTGCTGTCGACCTCATGGGCCAAGTCGGGCTCGAGCTCCGGGTGCGCGGCAGTGGTCGCCAGTTCGAAGTCGAAGTCGACGATGGTCTGCGGAGCTACGGGCGCGGCGTCTCCCGTCGGGCCGTGTTCCCGTCGTCGACGGAGTGGACGCTGGTCCGCGTGCCATTCGCCACACTTCGGAGCACCATCTTCGGGCAGGCCGTGAATGCCCAGCCGATCGACCTCGCGCGCATTCGTGGCGTAGGGCTGTACATGGCGGATGGCCAAGACGGGCCGTTCCGTTTGGAAGTGGACTACATCCGCGCGTACGCGGCCGGCGAGTAGGGATACTGCCGGGACTTTCTGATTTTGATGGCAAATGGCGCTAGGAATAACGAGCGCTAGGAATAGGGAGCGCTAGGAATAGGGAGCGCTAGGAATAGGGAGCGCTAGGAATAGGGAGCGCTAGGAATAACGAGCGCTAGGAATAACGAGCGCTAGGAGTAAACGGCGCCAAGAGTCAGGAGCGAAACGGCAAACGGCGTGAACAGCGAGCGATCTATCTGCTCTGACTGTCACGCCGTTCGCTGTCCGCGCCGTTCAGTCCCAGCGCTCGTTATTCCTAGCGCCCGTTATTCCTGGCGCTCGTTATTCCTGGCGCCCGTTATTCCTGGCGCCCGTTATTCCTGGCGCCCGCTATTCCTAGCGCTCGCTATTCCTAGCGCCCGTTATTCCTAGCGCCCGCTATTCCTGGCGCCCGTTATTCCTAGCGCCCGTTATTCCTGGCGCCGTTCGCCGTTCCCGTCCTATTTCTGTCCTACCCACTTGAACACCTCACGGATGCTCGGTCGTTTGCCGTACATCAGCAAGCCTACGCGATAGATCCGGCTGGCCAGCCACACGCTTCCCACGGCGCCCAGCGACACGGACAGCAGCGCGAGCGCGACTTCCAGTGCCGGCACCGGCGCCACGGTCATGCGCAACGGCATCACGATCGGCGCGCTGAACGGCAGCAAGGAGAGCACCCGCGAGAGCGTGCTCTCCGGCTGCGTCAGGATATTCTGCAAGAAGGTGATGCTCGTAACGAGCAGCAACACGACCGGCATCTGCGCCTGCTGTGCCTCTTGCTCGCTGTTCACCGTCGCGCCGGCGGCGGCGAAGAGCCCCGCGTAGAACATGAAGCCGAGCACGAAGAAGGCCAGCACGATCAGCCCGACGCCGAGTGAGATGTCGGGCATGCTGAACGCCATCGTGTCGGCGCCGAACTTCGCGAGAATCGGCTGACGCACTTTGTACATGAGGACGCTCATCGTGAGCCACAGCACCAACTGCGTGAGCCCCACTCCACCCACGCCGATCACTTTCCCCGCCAGCAGGCGCGACGCCGGGATGCTCGCGATCACCACTTCCGCCACCCGCGATTGCTTCTCCTCGAGCACGCCGCGCAACACGTTCAGGCCGTAGATGAAGATCGTCATATACAGCACGAATGCGACGGCGATGCCGAAGATGAAGTTGATCTGCCCCGAGCCACCACGACCGGTCTTGGTGAGGCGTTCGGTCGTGACGTTCACGTTGCGACTGAGCACGCTCGTGGCCACCTCCGCATCCACGCCGCTCTTTTCCAGCGCCATCATCTGCACTTCACGCTGCACTGCGCCCTCGATGCGCTGCATGTCGAAGAGCGCGGTGGTGTTGCTGCCCGCATAGCGCGCCTTCGCCGCCGTCGCGGTCAGCGTGTCGAGTACGAGGTAGCCCTTCACGCTACCGGATACCACCTGTCGCGTCGCCAGCGATTCGGCCTGCGCGATCGCGTCCATGGCCACGACATTCACCGTGGGCGCAGTCGCACCGCCATTCACACCGCCGGCCAGTCGCGACGACACGCGCTCGCCGAGTCCGGTGCCGGTGGCATCCACGATCACGATGTTGGTCCCGTTCGCCGATGCTTCGTCGCGCGACGAAATGAGCGCCGGAACGAACATGATGGCCCCGAAGAACACCGGTCCGAACAACGTGGCGATCACGAACCACTTCGAGCGCACGCGTTCGAGATACTCGCGGCGAATCACCGCAAAGAGTTTACCCATGACCGGTCATCCCCGCTTCGACGTTGGTGGCCCCGACTTTCTCGAGGAAGATGCGATGCAGTGACGGACGCACGAGCTCGAAACGCTCGATCTGCGCCCCGGCACCAACCAATGCGGCCAGCAGCTCCTGCGCCTTCGCGCCCGAGGCGAGCTCGATCTCGAGAAAACGATTGGAGTCATCGGCGCGTGCCACGAGCCGGCGGTCGGCCAGCACCGTCTGCACGGCCGCGGTTGGCGCCCCATCGAGGCCGAGCGCCACCATGCGTGCGCCATGCGCCTCACGCACTTCGGCCACGCCGCCGTCAAGCACCTTCTCCCCGCGCGCAATGATGCACACCGAGTCGCACATCCGCTCGGCGTTATCCATGATGTGCGTCGAGAAGATGATGGTGCGTCCCTGTTTCTTCAGATCGACGATCGTGTCCTTGAGCGCCTGCGCGTTGATCGGATCGAGCCCGCTGAAGGGTTCGTCGAGGATCACCAGCTCGGGATCGTGTAGCAGCGCGCCGATGAATTGCACCTTCTGCTGCATACCACGCGACAGCTCGTCCACCTTGGCGTTGCCCCAGTCTTCACCGTTGGCACGCAGCTGCATCCGCTCCAGCCACATGTCGATCTTTCCGTCCAGCGACTTGCCGCCGAGTCCTTTCAGTTCGCCCAGGAATTTGAGCACGCGCCGCACCTGCATCTTGCGGTACAGGCCACGCTCCTCCGGGAGGTAGCCGATGCGATCGACGAGGGTTGGATCCGAGTGCGGAACCCCGAGCACGCGAATCGTGCCCTCGTCGGGGGCGATGATGTTGAGGAGCATGCGGATCGTCGTCGTTTTGCCGGCCCCGTTGGGGCCGAGCAGTCCGTACACGGCGCCCTTCGGCACCGTGAGCGACAGCGACTTCACCGCCACATGGTGCTCGTAGCGTTTGACGATGCCTTGAATGTCGATGGCTGCAGTAGTCATGCGGGAAAGATGAGGGGGTGCGCGGGGCGGAGGACAGTGCTACCAGCCGCTTGCCTAGCCACGACGGTGGCTCGCCCGTGTCGTAACCGCTTCGCTGCTCGCCCGACTCCTTGAAGGCGCGCCGCTGGTGGCGTTTCGGTGACGGCCGTCAGTGCGTGCACTGCTGTCACGCGTGGTGCTGTCGGAGTCGCGTATTGAGGCGACACGCAACACGGCACCTGACGAGGCCACCCGTATCCGCGCTGAAGCACGCTGGGAACCTCACGTGTGACGAGTGTGGCCGGCTTCATCCGTGAACTGTCCGGGCGCAGCGCGCTACCGGAAACGCTCCGTCTGCTGGTGGCCGGATGCGGCACGGGCCGACCGGCCACGCATTCGGCGCGCAGCTTTCCGGACTCCCGCGTGTCGGCGCTCGATTTGAGCAGCGTCAGCCTTGGCTACGCGGCACGTCTGACAGATGGGCCGGGCATCGGCACTGTGGATTTCATGCAGGGTGATATTCTCGCCCTCAACACCCTGCGCGAACAGTACGCCATCATCTTCTGCTCGGGGCGGGTGCCGTGATCTCGTGATGCAGGTGCAGGAGCGCAGCTATACGATGCCGGCACTCGCCGCAGAACAGGGCGCGCGGCAACTCCGTTTCCTTGGCGTTCAGGTGCCGGTCAACGTGCAGCAGGCTTTCACGCGTGAACATTCCTCGTCCGGCGCCATTCGCAGCTTGGACGCATGGGAGCGCTTCGAACAACGTCACCCATCGACGTTCTGGGGCATGTACCAGTGCTCCGTCGAGAAGCGCTGAGCACTACGCCGGGCATACCGGGCGTGCGGCGGGCGACCACAAAACTCTCCCGGGCGAGCGCCGCCCACCGACGGTGCCGAAAGCCCGTATTGCGGGGCGAGCCGTACGGTGGGATGTTAACCCGGTGCCAATCAGGGTTGGGGCGCTGGATTCCCTTCGGACGGAGAATGTCACATGCAACTCGCTCGACGCAGTGTGGTACGGTGGATGGCGGCAGGATGCTTGGTGGCCCTTGGTGGTGCCCCGATCCTGCAGGCCCAAGGCACGGGAACGGTGGAGGGCAAGGTCACAGTCGCCCCGGCGGGCGAGCCGCTGCAGGGCGCCTCGGTGGGGATCGTGGGGTCGCAGATCGGCGCCGTCACACGCGCCGACGGCAGCTTTCGCTTCTCGCTCCGCCCTGGCACGTACGAGTTGCGGATCCGCATGCTCGGGTACGCCGGCAAGATCGAATCGGTCGTCGTCACCTCTGGTGGCACGGTCACGAAAAACGTTTCGCTCGAGAAGTCCACCACCCAGCTTGAAGGGGTGGCCATTACGGGATCGCGCGGCGGAGAGCGCACGATCATCTCCAGTCCAGTGCCGATCGACGTCATCAACACCGCCGAACTGCGTGCCACCGGTCGCGTCGAGACCGCCCAGATGCTGCAGGCGGCGGCCCCGTCCCTCAACTTCCCGCGCCCGGCCGTGTCCGATGGCACGGACCACGTACGGCCGGCCACGTTGCGCGGGTTGGCTCCAGATCAGGCGCTGGTGCTGGTGAACGGCAAGCGCCGCTACACGAGCGCCCTCATCAACAACAATGGCACGATCGGTCGCGGCACATCGGCGGTCGATCTCAACGCGATTCCGGCCTCGATGATCGACCGCATCGAGATCCTGCGCGACGGCGCCGCCGCACAGTACGGCTCCGATGCCATCGCCGGCGTCATCAACATCATCCTGAAAGGCGCGAGCCCCGGCGGCGCCTCTGTGCAGGCCGGTCAGTTCAACACCGACGTCGAAGGCCTTGGCAGGCGCAATGACGGCAGCAACGTGGTCGCCACGGCCGACCAGGGCCTCACGTGGTCCAACGGCGGCTTCCTGCACGCCGGCATCGAGTATCGTAATCGTGCCATGACGAACCGCTCGTTCAGCGATCCACGCGTACAGTTCGCCGCCAACGACCTGCGCGAAGCCACCGCCAATCGCGCCACGCACTGGTCGGGTGATGCCGCCACCGCCGACGTGGTCGGCATGGTGAATGCGGCGCACAACGTGAGCGAAACGTTGCAACTGTATGGCTTCGGGTCGTTCGGTCGTCGAGACGGACGCTCGACCGGCTTCTTCCGTCGCCCCGCGCAAACCACGCAGGTCGTAGCGAAGCTGTACCCCAACGGGTTCCTCCCGAACATCGAAAGCAACATCGACGACATATCGGGCGGCGTCGGCGCGAAGGGCACCGCCAAGGGGTGGGATTGGGATCTGAGCCAGGTGTACGGCAGAAACGCCTTCCAGTTCATCATCAGCAACTCCAATAACGCGTCGCTGGGGCTGAACAGCCCCACCGCGTTCAATGCCGGTACGCTGGGCTTCGGCCAGGCGCTCACCAATTTCGACGTGACCCGTGAGTTCCAGGTACAGAGTCGCCCGCTGCGCGTCTCCAGCGGCGCCGAATTGCGCTGGGAGAGCTACACCATCGAGGCGGGCGAGGAGGCCTCGTGGGTGAACGGACGCTCGCCCGTGCTCGACATCAACGGGAATCCGGTGCGCAATACCGCCGGCAATACCACGCCGGCGCTGCCCGGCTCTCAGGTGTTCCCGGGGTTCACGCCCAGCGACGCCACCGACCAGAGCCGTACGGCGTTCGCCGGCTATGTCGATCTGGAAAGCGACATCACCAAGCAGTGGCTGGTGGGAGTGGCGGGCCGCTTCGAGAACTTCAGTGATTTCGGGTCGAAGGCCACGGGCAAGATCACCTCACGCTTCTCCTTCACCGACCAGATCGCGCTGCGTGGTGCGGCCTCCACGGGCTTCCGGGCCCCGTCACTGCAACAGAGTTTCTTCACGTCGCAAGCCACCACGTTCGTGAACGGCCTGCCGGTGGACATCAAGACCCTGCCTGTGGCCAGCCGCGAAGCACAGCTGTTGGGGGCACGTCCGCTCACGCCGGAGAACTCGGTCAACCTGAGCGTGGGTGTGACGATGCAGCCCACGAAGAGCTTCACGATCACGGCGGACTACTACGACATCGCCATCAGCGACCGCGTCGTCCTGTCGGAGAACTTCATCGGCGCCGGCATTCAGTCCTTCTTCGCCGCCAACGGGTTCCCGGCGGTGAACGGCGGACGCTATTTCACCAACGCCATCGATACCAAGACCAGCGGCCTCGATGTGGTGGCCAACTATGCTATCGACCTCAAGCGCAACGGCCTACTGCGCCTGACCGCCGGCTACAACCAGAACAAGACGAAGGTCACGAACGTCGTCGTGAATACGCCGGCGCAGCTCGGCAACCTCGACGAACAGCTGTTCGGTCAGGCCGAGCGGGGGCGCATTGAGGTTGGCCAGCCGCGCAACAACTTACTGCTCACCGGTATGTACGAGCGGAAGAAGTTCACGTTGACGGCCCGTACGCAGCGGTTCGGCGAAGTCACGTCGATCGCGGCGCGCGCCACCGGCACCGCGCGGCAAGTGCCCAACCAGACGTATAGCGCCAAGTTCATCACCGACCTCAGCGCGTCATACAAGCTCGTGCAGCGTACCACGATCGCGATCGGTTCGGACAACGTGTTCGATGTGTATCCGGACCAGAACAAGGATCGCGGCGATGTGGCCACCAACTATGGTGGCCAGGGGACCTTCGGCGTGTTCCGGTACTCGGGCTTGTCGCCGTTCGGCTTCAACGGCCGCTACCTGTACGCGCGGGTGGGTTACGCGCTCTGAGTGGCCGGCGGGGACTCGGGCCTGACGTCCGCACTCGTCATCGCACAACGGGGCGCGTCCGACGTTGTCGAAGCCTGAGAACGCGATCGAGTGGGCGCGCGTGGCGCGGCAGAGCGTCACGACGCCCAGCGGTCGGTCTTCGGCACTAGCTTCCCGGCATGTCGACCACCCGCGAGGCGCTGGCGTTGCATGCGGCCGGCCGTACTACCGATGCCCTGATCCTGCTCTTCACTGTGGTTGGTGTGCCCGATCGGGTGCACCCCGCGCACGAGGAAAAGCAGCTGCTCGCCCAACTCCTTGAAGGCGTGGCGCTGAACAGCGGCAATGACGTCATCCATCGCGTACTGCTCGAGCTGCTCCAGGATGCCGCCATCGACGCACAGCAGGTGGCGCGCGCCACCATTGGGCTCATCATGGCGTCGCCGGAGTTCGCCGCCCTCGAGCGGTGGAGCACGGTGCCCGACGCGCAGATCTCCGAAGCGCAGCTGGCGCCGCCGCTGGTGGCGTTTCTGAGACTGCCGTTGGTGCGTGCGCTGCTGCCACGCGTGGTGCTGTCGGAGTCGCGTGTTGAGCGCGTCGCCACTTTTGCACGGCGTGCTCTGCTCGCGTTCATCACCGGAGAGACGCCGGCGGAGCCATGGCATTGGGAGGCGGTACATCTGCTGGCGCGGTCGGCGTTCAACGGAGAATTTGCGTGGCATGAGGGCATCGACGAGCGGGAGTTTGTGAACGCGGCCGCTGCGCATCTGTCGACGTGGCTGACGGAACGTTCCCATGCACCTGACGAGGCCACGGCAGAGGCGCCCGCGCCTCTGCTGCTCCTCTATGCCCTCTATCGTCGGCTCACGCTGCTGACGCACTGGGAGCGTCTGGCGCAGGTGCCGACAGCCGCCTGGGAGCCATTCGGCGCGTGGGTGACGCCAACGGTGGCACAACATGCACACGAACGACTCGAAGAGCGGCGCCTGGTCGTGGCGATGCCCGGCCTGTCGCCGCCCGAGTCGATCGACCACACCGAGGCCTCCGTGCGGGTGCGCGTCATGTATGAAGCACACCCCTATCCGCGCTGGAACACGCTGGGAACCCCGCGTGTGACGAGTGTCGCCGGCTTCATCCGTGAACTGTGCGGGCGCAGCGCTCCACCGGAAACGCTCCGCCTGCTGGTGGCCGGCTGTGGCACGGGCCGGCAGGCCGCGCATACGGCGCGCAGCTTTCCGGACTCCCGCGTGTTGGCGCTCGATCTGAGCAGCGCCAGCCTTGGCTACGCGGCACGCATGACACAGGGGATGGGCATCGACACCGTGGATTTCATGCAGGGTGATATTCTCGCCCTCAATACCCTGCGCGAACAGTTCGCCATCGTCTTCTGCTCCGGTGTGTTGCATCATATGCAGAACCCGCGCGCCGGTTGGACTCAGCTGGTAGCGCGACTGCACCCGCTCGGCGTCATGAAGATCGCGTTGTACAGTGAAACTGCGCGGCAGGCAGTCACCGCGGCCCGTTCCTTACTCGACGCAAACAACCTGGCGGGCACCGACGACGACGTCCGTCATTGCCGCGAGCGGCTGCTGGCGCTCCCGGACGATCATCTCGCACGCGCCGTCACTGACTCCACGGATTTCTATTCACTCAGTGGGTGCCGTGATCTCGTGATGCATGTGCAGGAGCGCAACTATACGATACCGGCACTCGCCGCAGAACTGGACGCGCTGCAACTCCGTTTCCTCGGCTTTCAGGTGCCGGTCGACGTGCAGCAGGCGTTTACGCGTGAGCATCCCGCGTCGGGCGCCGTCCGCAGCCTGGACGCATGGGCGCGCTTCGAACAACGTCACCCATCGACGTTCTGGGGCATGTACCAGTTCTTCGTCGAGAAGTGCTGATCACGGACCATCTCCCTCGCCTGACGTCAACGGCGCCAGCTTACCCAGAATGGTGGGAAAGAACTCCGTCACGGTCGGATGTACCGGTAGCGCATCGCGCAGCACCTCGTAGGGCGCGTCAGCAGCCATCATAGCGCCGATGATCTGCACAATTTCATCGGCGCCGATGCCCAGCAGTGTCGCTCCGGCAAAGCGGTGCGTCTCAGCATCGACCAGCACGCGGATCACGCCGAGCGTTTCGCCTTCCTCCTTTGCGCGGCTCACGTTCTTCATCTCGTGCGTCGCGACGAGAAAACGCCGACCGCTGGCGCTCTGTTCTCGTGCCTCGGTTTCACTCAGCCCCACGCGGCCCAGCGGCGGATCGGTGAACATGGCATACGTGGCCACCCGCCCGTCGGCGGTGCGCGCGCCCCCTTGATGATTGGCGAGCACGATCTCGTGGTCCTGATAGCTCGTGTGTGTGAAGGCACCGCGCCGGTTCACATCACCCAGCGCCCACACGCCAGGCACGGGCGTTTCCAGCCGACCGTTCACGGGGATATAGCCCTGCGCATCGACCGTCACGCCCACGGTGTTCAGGCGCAACCGTTCGGTATTGGGCAGGCGGCCCGCAGCCACGAGAAAGTGCGACGCGTCGATGTGCTGCACCTCGCCGGTGGCACGATGCCGCGCGTGCACGACAACGCGCGTGGGTCCGTCATCGGTGATCCATTCCACACGCTCGACGGACGTGTGCGTGTGAATGGCGATGCCTTCATCGCCAAGAAACGCCGCGATGCGCGCCGACACGTCGGCGTCTTCGCGACTGGCAACGGCGGGCGAGGCTTCGACAATCGTGACCTCGCTGCCCAGCCGGCGGAAAATCTGCCCAAGCTCGAGGCCGATGTAGCTCCCGCCGAGGATCACGAGATGCCGAGGACGCTCGGCGAGCGCCATGATCGATTCGTTGGTGAGCAGCGGTCCATCGGTGAGACCGGGAATGGGCGGCACGGCGGGCCGCGTACCCGTGTTCACATACACGCGCGGCGCGACCACGGTGGTGTGCTCGCCCTGCACCACGAACTGGTCGTTTTCGCGACCGGCGAAGGCGGCCCATTCACGCACCAGTGTCACGCCCGCTGTACTGTCCATCCAGCGCGTGAGCCCCGCGCGCGACGCGTCGACGACACCTGCGGTGCGCTGCATCGCAGCGGCAAAGTCGATACGCACATCGCCCACGTGCACGCCGAAATCTCCGGCGCGTGCCACCAGATGCGCCACTCGCGCGCTTTTTCGCAGCGTTTTCGTGGGCGTACAGCCCACGTTCACACAACTGCCGCCAACCATGCCGCCTTCGAATACCACCACTCGTTCACCGCCGCGAGCGAGTGCGGTGGCCAGCGCCGGCGTGGCCTGCCCGGTGCCAATGAGAATGGCATCGACGCGCACAGGGGTGGCGGACAGCGTCACGCCGTCACCTGCACGCCCTTCCAGAATGCCACCCGACCGGCAATCTGCGCCGCCTCGGCCTTCGGCGAGGGGTAATACCACACCGCATCGCGGTTCTCCTTCCCCTGTACGACGAGCGAGTAATAGTGCGCCACACCCTTCCACGGACAGGTGGTGCGATGCTCGCTGGCCACGATCACATCGGCGCGCAGCGCGGTGGCGGGGAAGTAGTGGTTGCCTTCCACCACCACGGTATCGTTGCTCTCAGCGATGGTTTCGCCGTTCCAGATGGCTTTCATGAGTTTGGTGCTAAAGTGTGAATGATCAGGCGGGCGTGAGCCACGCCACCCAGAACCAGTCGTTCGCATCGGTATGCAGCGTCTCGATACGGAAGCCACTCTCCTCCACCAACGCACGCAAGCGGGGCTCATCGTACTTGTAGGAGCACTCGGTATGGATGGTCTCACCGGCCGCGAAGGTGATCGACTCGCCGGCCACCTGTACGGTTTGATCCACGACCGATTCGAGATGCATCTCGATGCGACTGAGCGCATCGTTGAAGAATGCGACGTGTCGGAACGTGGCCAGATCGAAGGTGGCCTGTAGATCGCGGTTGATCCGCACCAGCAGATTGAGATTGAACGCGGCGGTGACGCCGGCCGCATCGTTGTACGCGTGATGCAAGACGTCGGGGTTCTTGCGTCGGTCGACACCCAGAATCATGCCGCCGCGCGGGCCGACCGTATGCCGCACGCGGTGGAGAAACGCCGAGGCCTCCGTGGGATGGAAATTCCCGATCGTGGAGCCCGGGAAGAACGCCACGCGTCGCGCGTCGTCCGGCAGTCGTGGCAGCGTGAGCGGACGCGTGTAGTCGGCACACACCGGCAGGACACGCAGCCCCGGGTACTCGGCAGACCGTTCAGCGGCCACCTGCTCGAGTTGCTCGTGTGATACGTCGACCGGGACGTACGCACTGGGTGCTACCAGCTGATCGAGCAGCAGACGCACCTTGGTGGCGGCGCCGCTGCCGTATTCGATCAGCGCCACGTGCGGGCCGGCCGCTTGCGCAAGTTCCGGCGCGCAGCGGGTCAGAATGGCCAGTTCGGTACGCGTGGGATAATACTCCGGGAGTTCGCAGATCTGCTCGAACAGCGTCGCGCCGGCGGCATCGTAGAACAACGACGGCGGTAGCGATTTCACATGGGCGCGCAGGCCACGCAACACCAGATCGCGCACACTGTCGGCAGCCAGCGCACTGGTGTTGGGCGGGGAGAGCGGCGCCGGCACCGCGTGTGCCTGGCGTACAGACGAGGTGCTCATGCGTCCGCCGCCAATCGGATGCCTGTAAACTGCCAGCGCGCGTCACTGGGGAAAAAGTTGCGATACGTGACCCGCGCGTGCGAGGCCGGCGTGGCGCAGGAGGCACCGCGCAACACCCACTGATCACTCATCCACTTGCCGTTGTACTCGCCGATCGCGCCGGGTGCCGTGCGGAACCCCGGATAGCCCACGTACGGACTCTGTGTCCACTGCCACGCGTCGCCGAACAGCTGTTGCACTCCAGCCTGCGCGTCGGCGAGCGGATGCCGGACGCCGTGCTCCACAAAACGCCCCGTGACCGGAACGTTCGCGGCCACCACTTCCCATTCGGCCTCGGTGGGCAAGCGACCGCCGGCCCACCGCGCGAACGCGTCGGCTTCGTAGTGGCTCAGGTGCGTCACCGGCGCGTGCGGAATGATCGGCGCCGTGCCGGCCACGGTGTACTCGTGCCAGCTGCCGTCCACCCGTTCCCAGTACAGCGGCGCTTGCCAGTGGTGCGACTGCACGGCCGCCCAGCCAGCACTCAACCACAGCGCCGTCTTGCGGTAGCCGCCGTCGGCAATGAAGGCCGCGTACTCCGCGTTGGTCACCAGCCGGTTGGCGACTCGCGCGCCGGCGAGATACACGCCGTGACGTGGCCCTTCGTTGTCGAAGGCGAATCCATCGCCGTCGTGCCCGATCCGGTACACGCCTTCGGCGATGGACTGCCATCCCTGCGCCACTTCGAGCGGCTGCGGGATGGGTTCGGTGCGATAGGCCGGACGCATCGGGTTGGTCCAGAACACGTGCTTGATGTCGGTCAGCAAGAGCTCCTGATGCTGCTGCTCGTGGTGCAGGCCCAGCTCGAGCACCTGCCACGCCGGATGTTCGACGTCACCAGCGATGTGTTCGCAGAGCGTACGCACGGCCTCGTCGATATACGCGCGGTAGGCGTACACTTCCTCGACCGTTGGCCGCGTGACCAAGCCGCGCTGCGCGCGACAATGCCGCTCGCCCGCCTGCACGTAGTACGAATTGAACAGGAACGCGTAGCGCGGATTGAGCGGCGTGTATGTCGCGTCGTGCGGCGCCAGGAGAAAGGTTTCGAAAAACCAGCTCGTGTGCGCCAGATGCCACTTGGTGGGACTCACGTCACTCATGCTGGAGACGACGTAATCCTCCGTGACCAACGGCGCACAAAGCGACTCGGTGGCCGCGCGGATGGCGGTAAAGCGGTCCAGCAACGTCGCTGGAAGCGGGGAGACGTCAGTGAGCACAGGCAGTGGAGGCAAACGTGGCAGGACTTCACGGCAGAAAACCGTACACTGGATTTAGCGGAATCTCCGGGTATAGGTTCCCGCGTGACTCACACCGCCTCGATGACACCGTCCGTCCTCCCGTACGCTCTCAGCTGAGTCGGTCGAGCACGCAGATGGCACTCAGGTCACATTGCACGACGTGACGCTGCCGCTGCCGGAGGGACAGGTGGTGGCGCTGGTGGGGGAAAGCGGTGCGAGGAAAACCAGTTGCGCCGGCAGATCGGTCTTGTGCCGCCGGCGGGCGGTTTCTTGCCGCAGTGGACGGTGCTACGCAACGCAGCACTCGTGCCACCACTCACCGGGCACGCCAAGCCTGAGGCCGCTGCGACTGCCGCGCTGGAGCTGGTGCGATTGCCCGCGGCGCCGCGGACGGCGCCGGCGCTGGACTCGGCGCCTTGACGTCGACGGGGAGCCGGCGCCAGACCGCCTATATCGGCGCGGGTTCCATCACGCCGCTATCGGCCAGCGAACCAGGCGCTCGGTGAGAAGCCGATCGGATTGACTTCGTAATACTGGCTGCGCGACCAGTGTCCGGTTGTCGGGAAGTACGGTGGCGGGTACTTCAGCAGGCAGCGATTGAACGACAAGTCTCCGTTCCAGCCATGCAAGTTCGTGCCGCTCATGGCACCGGTCTGTCCGATCCGCTGCTCGATCGAACCGCCGATCAGGCGCGCGGTGCCGCGGTTTACGAACCGATTGGCCGGAAGGCCGGCCGGCACCGACGAGTTCTCGGCGACGACCGATACCAGCGCCATCAGCGATGCGTGAATCGCGAGGTCCGGACGGTTCGAGGCCGGGTCAAACTCCTTGCGTGGCCACGTCCACGCGTTGCCGTTGGCATTGGTCCGACGCCACTGCGGAGAGGTCAAGGTATTGTCGGCGTACATCACGTACCCACCGGAGAACAATCCGATGACATCGTCGTCGGCACGGCATGTCCCGGTGGTGATACCCGGACTCGTTGCCTGGATGAGATTGTGCACGAGCACCATGTTGTTGCGCGAGGCAATCGTGACGCGCCCCCGCACGGTCCCGCTGACTGCCAACTTGCCCTCGACGAAGATCACGCCGCGGAAATTCGGATTGAGCGACGCGCTCAGCGGCCAGAGGAACGCACCGTCGGCGCGGGCGGCGACACTGCCCGGGACGCTTCCCGAGGTACGCGGCATCCAAAAGCCACCGTCATCAATGGCGCGGAACACGCCCGTCGGCGACAACCGGTCGTCGCCTCCCAGGAAACACCGGGCATCGGCGTTGTCGAAGGCCGTCGTCTTGTTCAGCATTCTGGCGGCGTAGTTCGCCCCGGCAACGGGCAGGATTTCCGCGAACTTCACTGGGGTCGCCGTGCGGCCGCTCACCACCGTGGTCACGCCGCAGTTGAATGAGTACAAGACGCTATCGAGCGGGACCGCCGAGCCAACCGGCACCGGCGCGCCCGAAGCTGCGGTGGGCGGCACCGGCGGTCGCGCCATCACGAACCCCGCGCCGTAGGTAAGGGCCGGCGACGACTGATACACTTTGAAGTAGCCGTCATTGGGCCCCGTGGTGTTGCCATCACCGTCGGCATCAATGGCCACGAATTCGATGCGCATGGTGGCGAGGGCGCTGTCGCCCGTCACGATATTTGGAGTGAACACGTAGCCGGCACGAGACGCGATGCCCTTCAGGATGTTGAGGTCCGCGGTCGTGGGCATCGGGATGCGCGCGATCCGCTCCTTGGGTGGTCCCTTCCTGAAGACGGCGGACGCCTTGTTGGTCACGATACGCGCGCTGGTGACCACATCATGAAACGTCGCCTGCGGATTCGGTGTCGAGCCATTCCAGACATAGATCGTGTCGTTGCTGTGCACCGGCCCTTGCGCCTGCGCACCGAGCGCCCACCACAGGATCGAACCGTTGGTCGATCGGGCCATGTCGGTGAACGACGCGTAGCGCGCGAACGACTCCTGATACAACTGCGACCGACGAATGGCGGTGTTGCCGAAGGCGTCGACGGTCTTGGCGACGATCTCCGCCTGCACGCCGAATTCACCCGCGTTCTTGAGCGAGTCGGAGTTGCCGAGGCGCGAGACCCAGATGCTGCGCTTCACGTTCGTGCCTGGAATCAGCTGATTGTCCGCCACGGTCAAGAATCCATCGGTCGGCACGGTGTCGATGCGCGCATTCAAGCGCGATCGCTCGTCGTCCAGCGCGGAGATCGCCGCGTCGTCGACGGCCGCCGCCCGGTCCGATCCGGCTTGTACCAGCGTACCAGACATCGTCATCATGGCCGTCGCGAGCGCCAGGACCGCGGCCACCATGGAGATCAGGAGTACCGCAAGCAACGCGAAGCCGCGACGCTCGCGAGTTCCGCCGGTACGATGGGGAGGCGTGGATGTGCGGTTCATGGGACCACCACTGAGGCAGAGGCCGCGAGGTTCGAGAGATTCGGCGTGCAGTCCTGGACCGCGATGCCGTACTGGTAGCTGCGACCGAATCCGCGATCCACGCCGCCGTCCTTGTAGCGGTATGTCGAGGTGCCGCCCACCACGCTCACCGAGACGAGGGGGTCGCCCCAGACGGCGGCACCGGTGATGCGGCGCCACACCACGTACCGCACCGCGTCGGCTTCGCCGCTGCCGTCATCGACGGCACGCGGCCAGGAGAGCATCACCGCATTGCTGTCCAGGCGCCAAGTAGCGCTGGGCGGCGTCGGAACGATCGGCGCTCGACCGCAGGCGCGAGCCTGCCGGTCGACGGCGGTGTTCGGCAGTGCCACTGTATACCGCACAACGCTCGCCTGTCCGTTTACTGGGCGGGTGGGTTCATACGTCACCTCCACGCCCCGGACCTGATCGATGCGAGTCGAGGGCGCCGTTCCCGTATCGGGCGTCATACCTCGTGCGACCACGGCCTTGGTCAGCGGCAGCCATTCGCGCGGCACCGTATCGAGATCCGTCAGCGCCGTGTTGTAGCGAGAGGGATCGTGCCAGTAGCGGAAAAATGGCGTGGCACCGGACCTGCGCAGTCCGGTCGCGATGATCTCGCCGTTGCCACCGTTCACCTGACGCACCAACATCACATCGGCGGCGTTCTGCGACGTCGTGTCCCTCGTGAAGCGGAAGATCACCGTCTCGGCCTCGCCCGTCGTGCCGGCGATCGTGGTGTAGTCAGCCAGTGGATAGGTGAACGCGGGCGCCGAGCCCGGAATCGTGATGGCATTCCCCAGCATGATCGCGCCGACCTCCGCGTTCGTCGCGTACGTATCGACGTACACCGCACCGGTGAAGTCGGCCGAGTCGAGGCGGTTCGTCGTCAGGTCGCTGTTGAACGCGAAGACGCTGTCGCTCGCGTAGACCACCATCGGCTGCGCGTCGGTCACGTTGGTGCCGGCGGTACGCAGTTCCTGACGCATGATGTCGCGGCCGAATCGGCCATTCTGGATCTGCGCCGTGCGCGTAGCCATGGAGCGGAACCCGCGACTTTGCGCGAGGAGAAAACTGAAGGCGGCGGTCATGATGACGCCGAAGACCACCAGAGCGACCATGACTTCTGCGAGGGTGAAGCCCTGCCGGAATCGCGGCGTGTGAGTATGGGTGGTCATGGGGCGGCAATGATGATGGAACGCACGATTGGCGTTGGCAGGTTGGTGCTGACGACAGCCGATACCCGGACGGTGACGCGCGTGATGCTCTGGCCCGCTGTGGTGTCCACCGCGACCGTCGTCACGCTGCTCAGGCCGTTCTCCGTGGGATTGAATCGAGCCGTGCTCAGCTGAGAAAGCGTCGAGAAGGTTGGCCATGCCCTCGCCCGACCGATCTGCATGTCGGCCACGGATTGGGCTCGGTTGCGCACGTCAGAGTCGCGGATGGATCGCGAGAACTTGGTGGTGCCCATTCCCATCGTGAGGACGACGCCCGCCAGAATTACGAGGGCAATCATGACTTCAATCAGGGTGAAGCCGCGACGCGGCGGAGGCCACGAGGAGGGTGTGGTCACTGTGCGCGCCTCCATTTGCTGCCGGTCCAGGCGTACCAGTCGGGTCGGGCGGTCGCACGCGCCAGGACGATGGCTCGTGCGTCGACGTTGGGGCTTCCGGCCATGCTGGATATGGTGGAGAGGTAGAGCGTCACACTCCGGTCGATGCTGCCATTGCGCTGCAGCACGAGCATCGGCTTGTCGCCAAGCTTGAGCGTGACCGGGACGCTTGCTGTCGCGGTGCCGAGGGGGGACACGCTGGCCGGCCGTCCCAGCACCACGCGTTCCGGGATGAGGAAGGGACGCGTCTTCTCACCGGCGTCTGCGGTCGCGTTGTTGTTCGCGTCCCAGACGGTGGTGATCGTATGCGCGCTGGTGTCAAACACCAGCAACACGTTGTGCTGCCGGGCAATCGCCTCTCGCTGCGCCACCATCAGTGACATGCCGAAGGTTCGCGTGGCGGTATCCACCTGCGTGTTGTCGACGAATATCTTGGGCAACACGAGCGCCGCGAGCACACCGATCATCGAGATGACCAGCAGCAACTCGATCAGCGAGAATCCTCGGGCGCGACGATGTTCGAGCGTGTTCGTGTGGGACGCGGGCATGGAGTGCACTTGAACGGTGATTACGCAGGCTCACCGTTCAGACGTCCGGAATGACGGTCGCGTCACCAAACCCCGAGCGCAGCGTCACGAGGCCGGCACAGTCCGTCACTCCGCGTGCCTATGCAGCACCGCGCGCCGGATGGGCTGAGCCGGCACAGCGACTGCACCCGCTCAACGTCTGAATACCGCGCTGTACAGCGAAACCGCGTGAGAAGCGGCCGCGCGAGTGAAGCGCATCGCATCGGCGAGCTCTTCGTCGGAAACATCAACGGCGGTCTTCAGTAGTCCAATACTGCTCGTTGAGGAATCTCCATCAAGGCAATTCGGAATGCCAAAACGGAATCACAAGCAGCGCGACCGCCGGTAGGCTCGCAGCAGAAGCCGGTGTCGCGGCGGTAGAATTGGTTCGAGCGACGTCCGCCGTTTCGTGAGGCAACCATCGCCCCACCCCCCACGATGCGCGTCGACATCACGACCGCGCTCGCGTGCACCTACGATGAGGCCGTTACGCAGGTGAAGACCACGCGACTTTTCAAGTTCGCGGCGACCCCGCTGGTCCAGTGTACTCCTGTGACTCCACCCACATTCCCACAGGTGTGGGCCGAGGGCACGTTCCGGGTGCGATTGCGCGTGCTTAGTGTGGTACGTGCCTACAGCTAAACCGCAAACGGTGCCTCGTTTACACCACCCCCAGCCACTCCTTCTCGAACCCGCCGTACCCCGGAAAAATCTTCGGCAGCTGCGCGGCCCCCAGATGCTTCGACGCGATCTCACTGAACACCGCGCGGAAGTCGGTGGTAAGCGCCAGATCGCGCCCTTCGTACAGCTGCTCCGGGGCGAGCCCCGGCCAACGCCCGTACACCTGCCTGGCCGAACGCAGCGACCCGCCGACTACGAACATCGCGCCCGCATGTCCGTGATCGGTACCGCCGGTGCCGTTCTGTCGCACCGTGCGGCCAAACTCCGAACAGGTGAGAATCAGCACGTCGTCCATACGGTCGCCGAGGTCGGCCACCAGCGCGGCGATGCTCTGCGAGAAGTCGCCAAGACGTGTCGCCAGCTGCCCTTGGGCGCCACCTTGATTCACGTGCGTGTCCCATCCGCCCACGTCGGCGAAGGCCACCTCGAGCCCCACGCCCGATTTGATCAGCTGGGCGATCTGCAACAATCGCTGCCCGAATTGTGAGCGCGGATACTCCACGCCGGCAGCCGGTCGATACTGCTGCGGATCGGCGGCGCGCAGCACCTTGAGCGCCTCGAACATGTCGCTGCCACTGCCGTGCACCAGATCCGACGAACCGGTGCGATACAGCGCTTCGATACGACGCTGCGCCTCACCACCGTTGGTGCGGATCGAGAACTCGTCGATGGAATTCATCGCGACCACCGGACTCGCCCCTTCCAAAATGCGCGGCGTCTGCGCCGTCATCGCCACGGCGCGGAATGGCACGGGCGTGCACGCCTTCGCTTCGCACGTGCCTTCCACCGCGAGGTAGCGATTCAGCCAACCGTCGGTTGTGCCTTTGCGATCAGGTGTGCCTGTTTCCATGTAGTCCTGCGCGTCGAAGTGCGAGCGCGTGGCACTCGGACTTCCCACGGCATGGATCGGCGCCAGCATACCGCGATCCCACAACGGCTTGAACGACGCCAACGACGGATGCAGTCCGTAAAACCCATCGAGATCGATCGCGCCCGCGGCATTCGTCGATCCGCCCACGCGGGCCGGCGTGGCGATGGCCAACTGCGGTCGCGCCGCGTAGTAGTTCTTGTCACCGAACGGCACGAGCACATTCAGCGCATCCGCTGCACCGCGCTGAAAGAGCACGATCAGCGTTTTGCCACGCACGGCGCGCGGAAGCTCCATCGCCAGTGCGGTGCGCCGCAGGAAGCTGGGCGAGAGGCCCAGTGTCACCAGCGACAGCGCGCCACCCTTCAGAAACACTCGGCGATTCACGGGATTGTTGAAGGCAGACATGAAATCGTCCTCCCTCAGCGACGTTGAAATTCAGGAGCCCCGAGCGCGAGGCCAACGATCTGCGCGAATCCATTCAGCGGCGGCAGCGACCCGATCGACTGCGTGAGCGAGCCGCCGCGCTCCGGTTTCACCGCCTCGCGACCCGCCGCCTGCTGCTGTTGCGCCACCGGTTGCCGTTCGGCCCGACGCTCGCGTGCCGCCTGTTGGCGGTCACCACCGGCCATGCCACCCAGCATCGCGGCATCGTCGTCGGCCGTCAGCAGCGAGTCGCTGGCGCCGCCATGCTGCTGCAAAAACGGATTGGTGCCCGTGAGTAGCACCTGGCGTGTGTCCGAACTCACGGCACCACCGAACAACTCCTTGATCACGCCTTCCACTTGGGCTTCACGCGATGACTTCGCCAGCTCCGCCGTCAGCGGCCACGCCGGCACGCGAATGCCCGGCACGCGACCCGACGCGGCCGCCAGTCCGAAGTTGATGCGATTCAGAATCGCTCCGGTGTTCATCCACGCGTCGCCCGTTTCCGGATATCCGTTGGGCGCCTGATGACCAAAAATCGGCTGACCCAACCGGCTCACCAACTGCGACGTACGCGGTGTCGCATCGGGCTGTGCCTGCATCGCCCGCATCGTGCTCGTGACCAATTCGAACGGCGACTTCACTTTGGCACGATAGCTGGCCGACGCAAAAAACTCGGGACTCGTCACGATCGTGCGCACGACGGCGCGAATGTCGCCCTTCGAGCGAAGGAAGGTGGCGGTCGCGCGCTCCACCAACGCCGCTGGCGGGGTATCGCTCACGAAGCGACGCGCCAGTTTCGTGGCGATGAATTTTGCGGTGCTCGGATGTGACGCCAGCAAGTCGAGCACGGACTCGCCCTCCTCGACACCCTTGTTGGCCGGGAATGACTGGCCGAGAATGGTTTTCGCGCTCGCGTCGTGCACCTCACCGCGAAAAGCGAATCCACCACCCTGCGCGCCGCGCGCGATCGTCCACCCGGTCAGTGCGCGTGCCACTTCGATCACGTCCTGTTGCGTGTAGCCGCCGTCAACACCCAGCGTGTGCAGCTCCATCAGCTCACGCGCATAGTTCTCATTCAGGCCACGCCGGCGCTGCATCAATTGCTGCAGCTGCGGATTCTGCGCGACGCGCTGCTGCACGGCCGCGGCGCGACGGGCCGCCATACGCGCGTTCACCGGACGCTGTGCCGAACGCAACGTGGGGCGACCGCTGTCGGCCACGCTCTGCCAGTTGTCCAGGTAGTAGAGCATGGCGGGGCTCTTGGCCACGGCGCCGAGCAGCTCGCGGAAGCTGCCGAGTGCGTGGGGGCGGATCGTCTGGGCGTCGTATTCCGGGAGGAAGTACCGGGTGCGGTCCTTGCCCGCGAAGACGTTGAAGTGATTCTCCCAGAAATCGACCATCACTTCGTTCAGCTGACGCTCGCTCATCACCGCGCGCGCCACCCGGCTCGACGCCAGCTCACCCACGAAGGCGTACGATTGCCGGCCCTGCACGCGCAGCGTGGCGGAGTCCTCGCCGGACACCGCCCCGCCGCGACGCTGCAGTTGCGCCAGCGCCGCACCCGGCGGCGGATAGTCGGCGATGAGCTGTTCGCCAGTTTTGCCGAGTGACGCGAAGCGGGCCACGAATTGATCGGTGGCCGCATCGGGAATGCGTTCAGGAGACAGCTGGCGGTCGATCCAGGCGTCCACACCCATGGCGCGCACCGCGTCCACGTCGCCCGGGCGGGCGCCGAAGGCCAGGCGATTCAGGAGATGGTGGACCTGTTGATCAGCGGTCTGCTCGCGCGAGGCCGTTTGCGCGGTTGGTGCCGCGCCCGGAACGACGGATGCCGACGGAGCCGCGGTGGCGCAGCCCACGGTCGCCAGACACAGGGCGAGCACGGGGGGAAAAGACGGACGAAAAATCGGCAAGCGTGAACCCTCGACTGAAGTCTTCCGTTATGACGGAAGGTTCGCGGCTTCGTTAACCGCGCCGCCCTTTATCTTTCTTCGAATATGGCTCACGGCACCGCGCACGGCCGATTCACTCAGCTCCTCGACGCCGCGCTCGCTGCCGGCACGCTCACCGCCATCGCCACCGGTGGTGCGCTGCTCGGCCTCGGTTGGCGCGAGGGCGAAGCGGGGCGCGTCTTCCGGCTCGCCGGTCGAGGGCTGCTCGAGCGCTTCGGCGTGGCCTCGTCGGCGGCGCCACTCACGTCGGTCGCCCTCGGGTATCTCCATCACCTCGTCATCGCGACGGGATGGGGCGTGCTCCTTGCATTGCTCGTGCTTCCGTGGCGTGGCGTGACGCGCGTCACGGCTGCCCTACTCGCCGCCGCAGGGTATGCCGCACTCGCGCTCTGGGTGCTCCCGTCCACGTTACGAATTGGTTACGCGGTGACGGGAACGCTGCCCGGCGTGGTTGCCATTGGAGCAGCAGTCGCGGTCGCGTTGCTGGGCAGCGTCTGGGTCGCCATCGGCGAAGGCCACGACTGACGCACCGCTGGTGTTGCTCATCACTGGGTGGTCAGTCCTTCACGTGGACGGCGCAGGTGCCGGACGAATCTCCTTGTCAGGTTGGTCCCTTTTTCACACAGGAGGCAGGAAGATGGACGTCCTCGTACGACTCGAGACGCGTCCGAGCGATTCGCCGGTCGTTGCGCACGTGAATTCGATTCCCGTGCTTCCCTTCGGCACCCGCTCGCGGCGTGAAGTAGTCACGCTGTACGGCGTCGCCGACGCGCAGTCTCTGGCTTTGGCCCTCGCGGCCACCGTTGAGAGTGAAAAACTGGAAGCACACACCGGTGTCGTGCGCCATCTGGGCGTATGGCCGGACCGCGGTGCGGTCGGTGATTCGGCGTGGCGGGATGGAACGACGGGTCGGTTGGTCACGCAGGATCTTGACATCCCGTTTCTGACACTCGAGGCGCGTGCCTCAGAGCTGCTCGGCGCGTGTGGGTCGACGCTGCGGCGCGTCGCGGCTGGCTTGGCAATGCCGGACTGGCCCGAAGGCACCGAGCGGGCACTGAGCTTTTCGTTCGTGTCCACCAATGTGGTCGCGTCGGGCGGAGCCGGGCACTCGTTGGAAGACGATGCCGGGGTCGAAAGCTGGCTGGATTCCATCCGGCAGGCTGATGCCTTCACTTTCGAAGTCGAGGGAGACTGAGTTCACACTTTCTTCGTCTGCGTAGGACCGCGGGCCGCGAACACCTCAGGTGATCGCGGCCCGCTATGTATTCCCGTATGTATGCCGGTCGGCATTCCCGCATGTATTTCCTCCCCGGGCGATGTTGCCGAATGGATGAGGCAGGGATTTCCCTGACGTGGCCGTCCGGTTGAGCTCTCTTGCTCCCCTCCGGCCCTCGCCGCACGCTATCTGTGGCGGACGACCAACCCTCGTACCGCCCCACGACCCTCGATTCGCGAGGGCCGCAGGACGTGCGGAATCGAGCGGGAGGAAACGATGCGGGAGTACGATAGCGCCGGCATCAGGAACATCGCCGTGGTCGGCCACGGTGGCAGCGGAAAAACCAGTTTGGTGGATGCCCTCTGCTTTGCGGCAGGATCAGGCAAGCGCCACGGCACTGTGCGTGACGGCACCGCGCTCACCGACCATCTCCCCGAGGAAATCGAACGGGGATACTCCATTTCCCTCGGTTGTGCATACGCCGAATGGATGGAAGCCAAGATCAATTTCATCGACACGCCGGGCTCCCTCGACTTTCAGGGTGATGCCCTCGCTGGGCTCGCCGCCGCCGACGGTGCCCTCTGCGTGATCGGTGGCGCGAGTGGCGTCGAAGTCGGCACGGAGCGCGTCTTTCGCGCCGCTGTGGCCAAGCAGGATCCCGTGTTGTTCGTCGTGTCCATGATGGACAAGGAGCACGCCGACTTCGATCGGATCTACGCGCAGATCAAAGAGCGCTTGACCACCAAGGTCGTACCGGTGGAGATCCCGATCGGTGCCGGCGCCAACTTCCGCGGCGTGATCAACCTGTTCACGCAACGCGCCTACATGTACACGAGCGGCGCGAAGGGCGAGTTCGTGGAAGCGGATGTCCCCGCCGAATGCGCGGAGCGCTTCGCGCGCTACCGCGAGGAACTCATCGAAGCCATCAGCGCCACCGACGACGCGTTGCTCGAGCGGTATCTCGATGGTGGCGAGATCGATCGCGACACGGCACTGCACGGCATGAAAGACGCCATGGCACGACTCGATCTGTTCCCGCTCTTCTGCGCGTCGGCTGACAGCATGATCGGCGTGCGTGCGCTGCTCACGGAACTTGTGCAGCTCATGCCGAACGCCTACGAGATGGAAGAGATCCACGCGCTCACCGGCGCCGAGGGGCATCAGACGATCCAGCTGCACGCGAAAGACGACGGCCCCTTTGCCGCGCTGGTGTTCAAGACGCTGGCCGAGCCGCATGTGGGCGACGTGAGCTACTTCCGTGTGCTCTCCGGTCGTATCGCCAGCGGACAGGACGTGTACAACGCCACGCGCGACAGCGCCGAGAAGCTGGGACATCTGTCTATTCCCTGCGGACGTGAGCGCGTGGAAGTGGGCATGCTGCACGCCGGAGACATCGGGTGCGTGACCAAGCTGCGCAACACGCACACCAATGACACGCTCTCCACCCGCGAGCATCCGATTCGTCTGGCGACGATCGAATTCCCCGAGCCGGTGGTGCAGTTCGCGGTGCGTGCTGCGGTGCGTTCCGACGAAGAGAAGCTGCAGGTGGGCCTGCACCGACTGCACGACGAGGACCCGACGTTCAGCGTGCACTACAATTCCGAAACGCACGAGACGATCGTGGGCGGGATGGGCGAGCGCCATCTCGATGTGGCGATGGCGGTGCTGCGTCGGAAATTCGGGGTGCAGGCCGAGCTTGCGAAGCCACGCATCGCGTTTCGTGAAACGTTCACCGCGAAGGCCGAAGGCCAGGGACGCCACAAGAAGCAGACGGGTGGCCGTGGGCAGTTCGGCGATTGCTCGGTGCGCCTCAGCCCGATGCCGCGTGGCGAAGGCTATCTCTTCGACGACGCGATCGTGGGCGGCGCGATTCCGTCGAAATACATCCCGGCCGTTGACCGCGGTGTGCAGGAGGCGGCGGCGCGTGGGGTGCTGGCGGGCTTCCCGTTGGTGGACTTCCGTGCGGAGCTGTACGACGGCTCTACGCATTCGGTGGACTCGAACGAAATGGCGTTCAAGATGGCGGGCATCATCGCCTTCAAGGCGGTGGCCCCGAAGTGCCGACCCGTGTTGCTCGAGCCGCTCGATCTCCTCGAGATCACCGTGCCCGACCGCTTCCTCGGGGATGTCCTCGGCGATCTCTCCGGCCGCCGTGGCCACATTCTCGGAACCGACACCGACGGCGATCGCACCGTTGTGCGGGCGGTCGTGCCGCAGTCCGAGCTGCATCTGTACGCGACCCAGCTGTTTTCAGTCAGCCATGGTCACGGACAGTTTGTGCGGCGATTCAACGGGTACGAGCAGGTGCCGAGCGAGGCCGCGCAGAAAATCGTCGCCGAGGCGGCAAAGGAGCGGGAAGCGGTCGAGGCGTAACAGCGTTCACCGCGGGGCGGTGGGCCATCATGGCCCGCCGCCCACAGCGCGTCACACCTTGTGGTAGGCGATCCGTGCCGCTTCTCGGCGATCGGCGCCCTCGTAAATCTCGAAGTCGCTGAAGAACGCCGGCGCCTCGTGCTGTAACACGCGCAGCGCCATCACCGCCAAGCGGCGGATCTCGAGCTCGGCGCCTTCGCTCGAGCGCAGCTCCAACATCGTGCGCCACGCGCGCGCGTTGGCCGTGACGACGATCTTCGTTTCCGTGCTGTTCGGCAGCACACCGCGCGCGGCTTCTCGCGCCATTTTGCGGCGATGCACTTTGTCGTCCACCCAGGCATACCGCGTCATCAACGCGTCGACCAGCGCGATGTAGCTCTCCACCGCGCTCGTGACCTGCGCGCGCCAAGCCTGTTCGAGCGGCTCGTCGCCGATCATCGCCGGCGGCATCACGAACTGCGCGTCGCTCTCGTCGACGTAGCGCTGCGACAGTTGCGAGTAGGCGAAGCCCGCGCGGTGACGTACCAGCTCATGTGTGAGCGACCGGCTCACCCCCTCGAACAGAATCGAATAGCTGGCGTGTTCGAGCACGCTGCCGTGCCCCTGCTTCTTGATGTTCTCGAGGTAATCCCGCGTGGTCCGGCCGGCCGGATTCCGCTGACTCATGTAGCAGAGGCGGCCGGCAAACTCAGCGAGCCGCTCGCCGTCGGTGGACTCGCCGATCCACTGCACCGGCAGATGGCTGGCCTCGACGAACTGGGGACGAGCAAGCACAGTGATTTTGGGCTCGCGAAGGATCGCGGCGTCGGAGAGCGGCATGGCAGAGAAATCGGGTGAATGAGGCGCTGGCGGCGGTGCGGCAACGGCGTAATATCGCCAATATCGTCGGCGGCGACATTCCCGCCCGCTACGTTCCTCCCAGCCGTCCCTCATGTCTACACGCACGCCCGGCCGCACGCTCCAGGAAGAGATTCAGCAATCCCGGCCGTTCCGCTCCCAGTCGCAGGAGGTGACGATCGCGCTCATGCGTACGGCGTCCGTCGTGAGTCGGCGGGTGGCGAGGGTCGTCGAACCGCATGGGATCAGTCTGGCGCAGTACAACGTGCTGCGGATCCTGCGTGGCGCCGGCGACAACGGGCTCCCCACGCTGGCGATCCGTGATCGCATGATCGACGAGGGGTCCACGGTCACCCGCCTCCTCGACAAGTTGGAGAAGGCGTCGCTGGTGACCCGGGATCGCTCTCGGCCCGATCGACGTCAGGTGCTCTGTCGGATCACCCCGCAGGGCGAGGCACTACTGTCCACATTGGACCCGCAGATCGACGCCACGGACCTCACCACGATGGCGATGCTGACGCCGGAAGAGTGCGCTTCGCTCTTGTCGATTCTGGCCACTATTCGCGCTGAGTTGAGCGACGAATAAAGCTATCATGGCGCCATTTGAAAGCCATCTGTCTTCGCGTCTCTTCGCGTCCTCCGCGAGCTTCGCGCGAACCAGCCCACTCTCCGACTGCTCCGAGCCCGCCGCAAGCACCGCGGTTCGCGCGACGACCGCGACGACCGCGAAGACCCGCGAAGCACTACGCGGGAATGCCGTCCAGCCGGTATCGATTCCACGTGCGGCTCCGCTCGATCTCATCCAGCACCGCCCGCGCCGACGCCGGCAGTGGCGAGGCCTCAGGATCATGGCGGAGCTCCGCAAACGGGAGGTCACCGTCGCGCGCAATCTTGCAGCCGGGATTGAGCACCCCCGACGGATCCGCCGCGTCCTTCACATGCGCGAAGGCGGCGCGCGCCTCGAGCCCCCACACGCGGTCCATCAGCGGGGCTCGCAGTCGGCCGTCGCCATGCTCGCCCGCCAACGTGCCACCGAGCGCGGCTGTCAGTTCGCACACGCGATCGAGGATGCCGTAGACGCGATCCCGCCATCCGCTGCGCGTCACGTCCACCAGCGGATTCACATGCGCGTGCGCATCGCCCGCGTGTCCGAAGATCACGCCGGGCATGTCGAAATGATCAAGAGCACGACGGACGCCCCGCACGTAGTCGGGAAAGCGGTCGGGAGGCACGCAGCCGTCTTCGATGAATTGCATGGACCGTAGTCGCGGCGCGAGGCGCGCGAGAATCGGACTTGCCGCGTGACGCAGCGCCCACAACCGATGCTCGTCGTCGGCCTCGACCGCCGTGTGCACCTCGCTCGCACCATGACGCGTCGCGCGTGCCTCCAGCTGTGTCAGGGCGTGCAGCGCCGCCGTGGCCGACTCCCCTTCGACTTCCATGAGCAGCACCGCCTCCGCGTGCGGTGGAATGCCCGTGGGGCCGTCGGACGCCGCCACGTCGAGGAAGGTGCGATCCAGCAGTTCGCAGGCCGTGGCGCCATCGATGCGCGCCTCGATGGCGCAGGCGGTTGCCGCCTCCAACGAATCGAAGATCGCCAAAATGGTGGCCGTCGCCCCCGCCACGGGAATCAGTGAGAGCTCCACTTCGGTAAAGATGGCAAGCGTGCCCTCGCTGCCGACCAGCAGGTCCACCAGATGCCCATCGGGGCGCAGCGTGTCGGCGATCGCGTACCCCGACGATTCCTTGCGCACGCCGGTGTGCGCGAGTGCGTGTGCCGGGATCGCGCCGCCGAGCTGGGCGCCGATCTGCGCGATGGCGTCGGCCAGACGTCGCACGGCCGGCACGCCGACCGGCCACGACGCATCGCGTCGGATCCACACGTCGGTGCCATCGTCGAACACACAGCGCACGCCGTGCACCCACGGGCGCGTGGCGCCGAACTTGAGGGAACGTGCGCCCGCCGCGTTGGCGCCGACCATGCCGCCGATCGTGCAGAACGCACCACTCGAGGGATCCACCGGGAAGCGCAGTCCGACGCGCCGTGCCGCGTGGTCGATTTCGCCTCGCGTGGCTCCGGCGCCGACCCGAATACGGCGCCCCTCCACGTCCACCGGGCCCACCTCACGCAGACGGCTCAGGTCGACGATCACACCGGGGCCCACGGCCCCGGCCGCCATGCCGCTGCCGGAGCCGCGCGGCATCAGGGCCACGCCCTCTCGCTTGCCCCAGCGCATCAACGTGGGCACGTCATCGGCGTCGGACGGCACGGCCACGCCCGCCGGTACGCACCGCGCGATCCCGGCGCCCTCGGCATACAGCGCCCGGGCGAGCAGGTCGGTGCGAAACACACCGCGGAAATCGGGAGGCGACTCGATCACTACGTGAACCTCGTGCTCGCTAGGCGGCCGCGGCAAGGCCTCCCGGTTCAGACTTGGTGACGCACGGCCGCTGCCCGTCGTATCTTGCACGACATGCCTCTGCCGACCGCCGTCTCCGCCGCCCTCGCCCAGCGCGATGCCGCCCGCTTTTGCGAGGCGATTCTGCCGGCGGTGTCGCGCACCTTCGCGCTCGGTATCAAAGTACTGCCCGGCGCGCTCGGTCAGGCGGTGCTCGACGCCTATCTGTTGTGCCGCATTGCCGATACCGTGGAAGATGCGCCCGCCGTCGATCCGCACGTCAAGGCCGCGTTGTTCGACGACTTCCTCGCGGCCTTTCATGACAACGCGGCGCTCGAACGATTTCTGCACGGTGTGAAGCCACTGGTCGGCGACGAGGCGCATATGTCGCTCACGCTCAACGCCGACCTCGTGTTCGCGCACTTCTCCGTGTTGCCGCCGAAAACGCGCGCCGTGGTACAGAAGTGGGTGGCCGAGATGGCGATCGGCATGCGGAAGTTCGTGCTGCTGTATCCGGAGGGCATTCGCATTCAGACGGTCGACGAGTACAAAGAGTACTGCTACTACGTGGCGGGGACGGTGGGTTACATGCTGACCGATCTGTGGCATGAGCATTCGTCGAGTATCGGCACCAAGCGGTATGCGATTCTGCGTGAGCGGTGCCGAGCCTTCGCGGAAGCACTACAGACGGTGAACATCCTGAAGGACGTCGCCGTCGATGCCGAGAAGGAGAACTCGGTGTATGTACCCGAAGAGTTGCTGCGCGCCCAGGGCAGTTCGCAGAGTAGCATTCTCGCGCCTGAACTTCTCGCGAAAAACCGCGAAGCCCTCACGCAACTCATTCAGCTGGCGTGGCACGATCTCGAAGAGGCGCGCACGTACCTGCTGCTCATTCCGCGGCGCGCCGTCTCGATCCGACTGTTCTGTATTCTGCCGCTGTTGCTGGCCTACGCCACGCTGCGCGATCTCGTGCAGAGCACCGCGATGCTCAAGCCCGGCGGCTCGGTCAAGATCTCGCGTCGCGAAGTGAAGTCGCTGCTGATGACGGGTTCGATGCTCGTCATGAGCAACATGGGCGTGCGATGGCTCGTGGAGCGCGTGCGGAGCCGGGCGTTCGTGTTGGAGCTGGTTACCGCGCCGTAATCTGCCCCACGACTTTCTGCAGCAGATTGGGCGGCTCACGAAGCCGGTCCTGCTCCAGGTCGTCGAGCAATTGCTCCAGTCGCAGATGCATGCGATCCACCGAGTTTCGATAGGCCCGACGCAGCGCGCGCCACGCGAGAAAACCGCCACCCCCCACCAACGCCGTGATGCCCGCGAGAATGCCGGTGCCCACGCCGGCACCAACCAGAAACATCACCGGCACCGCCACCACGGCGTAGAGCAAGCCGAGCAGCGCCATGATCGCCACGGCCTGATTCCGCTGCGAGCGACGCATGCCGGCGATGTCCGCATCCAGTCGAACCACACTGCGCGCGTTGTCGACGGCGGTCACGCTGGCCGTCACCTGATCCACGCGCACGAGATCCAAGCGGCGACCACCTACGCCGAACGAGCGGAGAAAGTTGCCGAAGGGATCGTGACGGGGCTCCCAGCTCTGCCGATCGCCGATACGACGACGCGTCGAGAGCGACTCCATCCGCGGCATCCATGAATCAAGACGGCGCAAAATGTCATCCGGCGTACCGGGCACCGTGCGCTGCGTCCCCAGCGAGGCCGGCCCCAGACTGTCGAGCATGGGGCCCGATTCTGTCTCCGACATCGGCAGACGCGCACGCTCTTCGGCGATCGCCTGCCGCACATGCGCCAGATCGAGCCCGACTTCCTTCGCGATCTCGAGCAGACGCTCCTCCGAGACACTCTCCACGCCATCGGGGGTCGTCGTCTGTAATTCGCTGGCGCGGGCGAGCACGCGCTCGAGCGCGGTGCGCGGAATGTCAGCCATGGATTCGGGCAACCTGAGAGATGCGAGTCGGCATCAGATGCCGCTCAAAATAATGTCGATCTGCCGCCGTAGCGCATCGCGTATGGCGGGCGGCAACGCGAAGGTGCGATCAAACGCGGAATTGGCGTCGGCCGCGGTGGCGCGAACGCCCGCCTGCGCGAGATAGAAGCGCACGTACCCGTCGCGGAGTTCCGGGACGATGATCGCCAGGAGCATCGCCCCAGACTGCACCTGACCCATCGAGACATACCGGTCGGCGGTGCCGGCGCGCTGTTCGGCCGGCGTCGTATTGTCCGTCACGACCGTGCCGACCAACGAGCCGGTGACTTCGTGCGCGAGCACATACAGCACCTGTACCGCATCCTCGCTGCGCGCAGGGAAGGGCACCGCCACCATCGTCTGTCGGTTCGGGCCGGTGGCGGTGCGCCCTTCCCCGCCGATCGGCAGAGACAACAGCAGGTCACCCTGCCGCTGCGACGTGTTGTTCAGGAACCGTTCGAACTTTGCGCGATACACCTGCTGCCAGAGACTATCCACCGAGGTGATAACCGACGCGCGGGTGCGCACCAGGCGCGAATGTTCGGCATCGAAAAATCGCACCTGTTCGTCGACTACGCCGGCCAGAAACAGTCGCAGCCACTCGCGGTCGGCCGATGCCGGAAACATCGACGCGATCAACGCCACGCGGGCCTGGGTCTCGCGATCGGGCGCCCGGCGCGGGTCACCCTCGAATTGCAGAAACCGTTCGATCGCGTACTTCATCGCGTCCCAGTTCGAGAACTCGAACGGGAGAAACTGCGCCTGCAGATATCCGCCGACGGTCGGCAAGCGCTTCGCGAGGGTCGCGCGATTGGCGTCGAGACTCGTGAGCACATTGCGCTGATTCTTCTCGACCACCAAGGAATCGCGATAGCCGATGCGATACAGCCGCACGTGCGCGGTGTCTTCGCTGATCAGGGCAAAGGCATGCAACCAGAGATCGATATGCTCGGCTGTGCGTACGGGCCAGCGCAGCGCGGGCTGCGTGAGCGGCACCGTGGACGATCCGTCGGTCGCCGCCGCGCTACTCGGGCCAACGGGCGCTCCTACCGGTATCGCCGACGCGCACGCGGTCGCGGACGCGGACGCGAACACGGTGGCGGCGGAGAAGCCGAGCGCCGATGCGGTGCGCCATGAGCGTCGCATCAATGAGCGGACAGGCAAAACGTGAGGCATACACGAGTATACACCTCACGTCATCGACAGGATTCAGTCAGCGGTGCGGAACTAGCCGGCGCGGCGGATCGGGGTCGCGATATCGGGGAGATCCGCGCTCCGACCGCAGGTCACGCAGAAGCGCCAGTTCACGTCGAGCTCGGTGCTGCAGGCGGGGCACTGCCGCTTGGTCATGTCGATGCCGCAGTGCGGGCAGAAGGTCATGCGCCGGTTCTCCGGCAGCCGATTGCCGCAGTAGCGACAGCCGCACGGCTTGCTCTGAGGCTTGGCATCAGTTGTACGATCGCTGATGTCGGTCGCTGCCGGGGTCGCCATGCGCTCCGTTCCCACCGCGTTCGCCGGTTGGGTCAGCGTCAGCGACGTCGTCGCCCAGGCGCGCACCAGCGACATCGACGGTGAAGGTGAGGCCAATGCCTGCGTGCAGGCGGCCTGCAGTTCCACTTCGGTCTGTAGATAGCCGCGCTCGCCGGCGATGAGCCGGAGCACCGCGCGCTCGAACGCGTCGGCACCGCCGTCGGCCATCTCACGGCGCGCTTCGCGGAAGGGCAGGAGCCGTTCCTCGAGATCGGTGAGCGTGAAGCCCTGCGTCAGGAGATGCGGGTACTGCGTGCGAACCGTGCGCGAGAGGCGGAAGGCAAGACGATCGAGATCGTCCAACGAGCGCGATACGACGCTCACTTCCCGTCGGCTGCCTGGAAACGCGTATCCACGTCGTTCCCCATGCGCTCACGGGTCTCGCCGCCGATGCGATCGACTACGCGCTCGGCGACGTTCTTTTCGTTCTCTTGCGCGTCTTTCCAGCCGTAGCCGTACCCGATTGCTACGCCGACCGCGAGGATGAATAGATATTTGAACATGAGCGTCCGGAGTTGGACCGGCACTCGTGCGCCGGCGTCCTTACGTCATCCGACGCGCAGTCTTGGCCCCGGGTAACGCCGGCGACGGCGCAAATGCGTCAGGCGCCGGAAACGGTGACAGCGGCGCCCGCTTGGTGTTGGCCCGTACCGGCTGCGCCGCCCACCACTCCTCGAACGACGACGCGACGAGGCCGTCGGAGCGATCCTGCACCGCGGCGGCCCGGGTCGCGAGGTGGTTGGCATACTCGTTCTGCGGATGGCCAGCGTGCCCCTTCACCCAGGCCCACTGGGTCTCGTGCATCTCCACCGCATCCACCGCCGCCTGCCACAGCTCCACGTTCTCGACCGGACCTTGCGCGCGCTTCCAACCCCGCGCCATCCAGCCGCGTACCCACGACGTCATCCCATCCACGATGTAACGCGAATCGGTGGTGAAGAGCACCGAAAGCGGATTCCCCTTCCGCGACATGGCCTGATAGCTGTCGATCACCGAGCGCAGCGCCATCCGGTTGTTCGTGGTATCAGGTTCGGAGGCCCACAGGTCGAAGCGCTGTACGGTGTCATCCGCCTTTCGGAACTCGATCAGCGCGCCGAGTCCGCCGGGGGTATCTCCACTCTTGCCGTTGCCAAGACACGATTCATCGGCAAAGACCGCCACCAGTGGATACTTCGCGCTCACTTCACAATCTCCATGCCTTCCAGTTCGTCCACATAGATCTCGAGCAAACTGCCGGTACTCGGATGACGGGCCACGATAAGCTCACGCCCGCCCTGTAGGCGGAGCCGCTGGGGGATCACGAGGAACTCGCTCCCACGGCGATAGAGTTGGAGCCGCGTGCCATCGGTGATGGCACGCTCGAGTTTGTCGTATTGGAGGACGGAGAGCTGCATAGGTCCACGGAAGGTAAGGGAGCTTGAGAGCGAATTGGATAACTGAGGCTCTGAGGCTCTGAGGCTCTGGGCTTTGCTGTGGGCTGTGGGCTGTGGGCTGTGGGCTGTGGGCTGTGGGCTGTGGGCTGTCGGCTGTCGGCTGTCGGCTGTGGGCTCCGAGGCTTGGGGCTGTGGGCTAACGGCTCTCGGCCATGGGCCATGGGCCATGGGCCATGGGTGAAACCCAGATGACCCTCGGTTCAACCCACGGCCCATGGCCCACGGCCCACGGCAGACAGCCCACAGCCCCAAGCCTCGGAGCCCACAGCCCATAGCAAGAAGCCCAGAGCCCAGAGCCCAGAGCCCAGAGCCCAAGAGGGTCTACACTCTCCCCCAAGCGGAGCAGATCGCTTCCAGTATCTCCGCCGCCTTCTCAATCTCCGCCACCTCCACCCACTCCGTAGCCGAGTGCGCGCGGGCAATATCACCCGGCCCGAAACACAGTGCGGGTATTCCCGCCTCGGCGAACAGGGCGGCATCGGTCCAACACGACAGCCCGACGATCTGTGGCTCGATGCGGTTGGCGTTGCACGCCGCCTTCATGGACGCGATCAGTGGGGCTCCGAGGGCGAGGTCGAGTGGCGGCTGCGCACACACGAGCGAGACATCGGCCTGGAATCCCGATCGCGATGCGGCGAGTTCGTCGCAGATCGCCTGCACATCGGCGAGTGCCTGTGCTGCCGTCTCACCGGGAAGCGTCCGGCGTTCAAGATGCAGCGTGCAGCGTGCAGCGTACGTCGACCAGCCGGTGCCTCCCACGATCGATGACGCATGCAGTGAGGCGCGGCCGAGCAGGGGGTGCACGCGTGTGGTGAGCACGTCCTGTTCGTAGCGATCGAGCGCGGCCAACAGCAGACCCGCATGACGGTTCGCATCGATCCCCACGTCGTAGCGACTGCCGTGCGCCGCGTGCCCGTGCAGCACTACTTCGATCCAGGCGAATCCCTTGTGCGCCGGCGCGATCGCCATGCGCGTGGGTTCGGTAATGATAGCCCCGGTCGCGCGCAGACCCTGTGCGAGCAGTGCGCGGGTGCCGATGGATTCGTACTCTTCGTCGCACACGGCGGTGATGATGATCTCACTGGCCAGCGAGCCACGGGCCGCCGCGCGGGCAGCGGCCACGCACATCGCGGCCACGCCGCCCTTCATGTCGGTGGAGCCGCGCCCGTACATGTTGCCGTCACGCACCTCGGGCACGAACGGGGCGTGCGACATGCCCTCCACGCCGACGACATCGAGATGTCCGTTGAGGATGAGCGGTGTGCGTCCCGTGGGGCCGATGCGGGCGATCACATTGGCGCGACCGGGTGCGATCTCCTGCAGTGCCACCGCGAAGCCCCACGCGTTCAGCACCGCAGCCAGATGCGTGGCGCAGTCGAGTTCACCCGGCCCATCGGGCACGAGTGACGGATTGCGCGAATCGATCGCGACCAGCGACGCGGTCAGCGCAACGGGATCGAGCGGATAGCGGTACGTCACGAGCTACAGTCTAGGCGTCGGGCGAGAGCCGCGACACCTCCACGCCGGTCGTGGCGATGCGCCACGGCAGAATCTCGCCGTACGGAGCGACGGCCTCGACTATGCGCGCGGCGTCGGCCGCATCACTCACGATCATGACCGATCCTCCACCGCTGGCGCCCAGTGCCTTGAGTCCCTGCGCACCGGCGGGACGGACGGCCTGATCGAGCGCGTCGATCCGCTTGGTGGAGATGCGCGGATGCAGGGCGCGCTGATGAACCCAATGCTCGTCCACCAGCGCGGCGAGCGTCGTGACGTCGCCGGCGTGTAGTGCGCTACGCATTCCACGCGCCAGCACGGCCATGCGATCGAGGGCCTCAACGACGCGCGGCACGCGATCGCGGTAGGCATCGAGCACCGCGGTGATCGTTTCACCGGAGATGCGCGATTCACCGGTATACACGAGGGTGATGCGTGATTCGAGCGCGGCAATCGCGGAGGCCGTGAGCGGAATCTCCTCCACGGTGACGGCGTCTTCGAAGCTCAGCCCCAGCGCGCCACCGAAGGCAGCAGCGTAATGATCCTGACGACCGCCGGCGATACCCAGCTCTTCGACCTCGAGCACTCGACTCCACTCGGCCAGCCCCGCCGGACCGGGGGTCTGTCCCTGCGCGCAGGCGATGGCGGCCGAGAGCGCGACGCCGGCCGCCGACGATCCGCCAAGTCCGGCGCCGATCGGAAAATCGCTGAAGATGCTGACGTGTCCATCGTAGCCGGCCCGCCGCAACGCGGCGGCTACCAGCGGCATCCGGTTTTGCTCCGCGGGCCCGTGGCGCAGCGTCACGCGCGTACGGCGCTCGATGGCGAGGTTACATACAAAGCCGCCTCGCTCTTCGGGATAGGGTGGGACATCTGTCCACCCTCCTCCGAAGTCGAGGCGACTCGGTGCCGACGCGACGAACACGTCGTGCTACTTCTTCTTGGCGGGCGCCTTCTTTGCGGGAGCCTTCGCCGCCGGCTTAGCGGGTGCCTTGGCCGGTGCTTTCGCGGGCGCCTTGGCGGGCGCCTTGGCGGGAGCCTTGGCGGGAGCCTTCGCCGGAGCCTTCGCCGGGGCCTTGACCGGTGCCTTGACCGGGGCAGCAGCCTTGGCCGGCGCCTTCGCCGTCGGAGCCGCCGTCTTGGCGACCGGGGCGGCCTTGGCCGGCGCAGCCGGAGCAGCCTTAGCCGCCGGTGCCTTCGCGGCCGGCTTCGGTTCGGCCTTGGCTTCGGCCTTCGGAGCCGGCTTCGCCTCGACCGGGGCTTCGACCACGTCGACCTTCGGAGCGGGAGGCTTCGGCGCCGGCTTCGGCGGAAGCGGAGCGAACGTCACCTTGTCCGACGGCTTTTGCGGTTCGATGCGCATGGCGGCCCGCGCCTCGAGCGCCGCTTCAGCCGCCGCCGCGGGCGCGGTGACGGCCTTCGGGAGCTGTCCCAGCGGAACCGGCTTTGGCGGTGGCGCCTTCGGGCCACGGACCGGCAGGGAGCCGTGCTTCGCGATATACGCGGCCTCAGCCTGCTGAATCAGCACGTCGGCTTCTTCCTGACCCATCTGGCCGCGGCGGACCATGTAGTTGATCAGGTCGCGCGCGCTGTCGATCGCGAAATCGCTGAACCCGGCCGCCGCGCCGATGACTTCGCGCATCGCGCCAGCCATCTTGCTGCCAGCCTCCAGGCTGATCTCGTGCGCCCGCTGCGCCATCTCGGCCGCCGTGTCGCGCGCGTCTGCAGCCCGATGCCCAGGGCCACGGCGCGGTGCCGGACTGGCAGGAGGTGCGTCACCTTCGGTGATCGTGTCGTCGTCAGCCTGCGGCAAATCGGCCATGGGTCGAACGGACTCCTTCCGCCAGCATATGGAGGTAGAGGTGGTCGCCCGACTTTTCTACGGAGGGGGTACTGCTCAGGCCTCAATAGTATGGTCCACGTCCACCAGAACGGAGGTAACTATATGATTTTCAGTCATCTATGCAAGGTATACGGACGTGATTTGCGAGGTGAACTGCATATTATGAAGGAGTGGCGGTGCGCATCACGTCGACGCCGTTCGGATCTGTTTGTCAAAATCCAGAGATTATTTAGCGCCTTCAATATGCCATCTAAAGAACATCATGAAGACACTTCCACTTGATGGCCTCAAAGTTGTCGATCTTTCCCGGGTGCTCGCCGGACCGCACTGCAGCATGGCACTCGGCGATCTCGGCGCCCACATCATCAAGGTGGAGCGGGCCGGATCGGGCGACGATACCCGTGGCTGGGGCCCCCCGTTCGCCCAAGACGGCGAGTCCGCGTACTTCCTGAGCACCAATCGGAATAAGTTGTCGCTCGCCGCCGACTTCAGATCGGCCGACGATGTGGCGTTGCTGCAGTCGCTGATTGCCGACGCCGATATCGTCATCGAGAACTTCCTTCCCGGTGTATTGGCTCGGTATCGGCTCGATGCTGATGTTTTACTGGCGCGAAACGCCAAGCTGCTGTGGTGCACGATCTCCGGCTTCGGGCCCGACAGCACACGCCCCGGTTACGATTTCGTCGTCCAAGCCGAAAGTGGCTGGATGGCGATCACCGGCGAGCCCGCCGGCGAACCAATGAAAACCGGGGTCGCGTTGGTGGATCTGATGGCCGGTAAGGACGCGGCGATCGCCATCCTCGGGGCCTTGGCGGGCCGCGAGCGCCTCACCACGGCCGCCGAACGACGGATCCATGTCACGCTGAGGGCGTCGGCGTTGGCGGCCCTCGCCAATGTCGCGCAGAACACGATGGTGTCGGGGCGCGCCGCCCGCCGCTGGGGCAACGCACACGCCAATCTGGTGCCCTACCAGCTGTTCGCGGCGGCCGACCGGCCGTTTGTGCTGGCGGTGGGAGCCGATTCGCAGTGGCCGCTCGCCGCCCGCGCACTCGGGCTCGACGACCTGGCCGACGATCCCGCGCTCGCCACGAACGCCGGTCGGGTGGCACAGCGCGATCGCGTCGTAGCCGCCATTCGGACGGCGGTCGCTCCGCGTTTGGCCGCAAGGTGGATCGAGGTCCTTGAGCAGGCCGGCGTGCCCTGCGGCCTGGTGCGTGGCGTGCAGGAGGCGTTGCAAGGGGCGGTTGACGATGGAAACGCCTCGCCGCGCACCGGGATCGCGCCGCAAGGCCATGGTCGGGTTCGCTATGAACCTCCACATCTCGATGAACATGGCGAACTCATCCGCAATTACCACTGGAGTGCATTCCATCACGTGCCGATACTGCCAGCACGACCTGCGTGACCTCTTCCGCGGCCATTCGTCCTTCCAACGAGACGAACAGTGACGTTCTTCGTGCTTCGTTTGTCGGAAGGGGTGTCAATACCGTTAGTACGGCGTTATCCTAGCGCCGTGACCATGACGGAAGAACAACCCACTCCCGCAGACGTCGATACGGATCAGGACGTCATCTCCCGCATTCTGGCGGGAGAACGCGATGCCTTCGCGATGCTGATCGGTCGATACAGCGATCCGCTGTATCGACATGCTTTGGGTATGACGGGAAGTCCCGACGTAGCCGAAGACATTCTTCAAACATCGTTCATCAAGGCCTATCACCATCTCGGTGAAGTCCGTGGTCGATTCGATGCTTGGCTCTTTCGGATCGTTGCCAACGGGTGCAAGGACTGGCTGAAGAACATTCGGCGCACGCACCTGAGCTACGACGAAGACGACCAGCCCTCCACCTTCGCGAGTCCCGATGAGGACCTCGACCGCACGGAACTGCGGCACGACCTCGACTCAGCCCTCGCGCAGTTGGCCCCGTCGCTTCGGGAGGCCTTCATCATGAAACATGTTGAAGGACGCTCCTATGAAGAGATGGCGGATCTCTTGGGTACAACCGTAGGAGCACTGAAGATGCGCGTGCATCGGGCACGAGAAGCCCTTCAGACTTTGCTCGAGGAGAAATACGACTGATGCTCGACCGACATGAAGCGCCTGACGACCGGAACCTCGGTCAGGATTTGCCGCAGCGCGACGCCGCACCGGTTGTTGACCGTGCGGTGGCAGATCGCGAAGTGCCGCTTCCCGGTACGGCAGCGGCGGAAGACGGCCCAGCGCTGGTGATCCATCAGTGGCTCGATGGAGAAACCAGTGAAGCCGAGGCGCGCCGCGCCGACGCCAAGCAGGTGGATTTGTGGAACATGATCTCGGCGGAAACCGAGCAGCGTCGTCGCATGACGACCCCGGCCTACGTTGCCGCGAATATCATGGCCGCCATTCCCGAAGCACGCACGGAAACGAAGATGGCGACCGCGACCACCACCTCGACCAGCGCAATGGTCGATCCCAAGTCGTCGCTGCCGATGACGATGATCATGCTGCTCGGCGTCGGCATATTCGCGATCGGCATTGTCATCGGGAAGATGCTGTAGGGCGGGGCAAAAAGCTGTTTACTCCCGAGTGAGCAGGGGGGAGGGTTTCAGGATAGAGGAGGCAGGTCAACCGCACGCGGTTCCTGCGCCCTCTTCCCTGAAGCCCTCCCCCCTCTTGCCTAGGGAGTTTGCCGTATCGGTTTCAGTTACATGTGTATCGCTCTCCCCAACGCCGCCAACGCCGCTTCCTTCACCGTCTCGCTCAGCGTCGGGTGCGAGTGCACCGTGATGCCGATGTCTTCGGCGCTGCCGCGATACTCCATGGCCAGGATCACTTCGCTCAGTAAGTCGGCGACGTGTGGGCCGATCATGTGGCAGCCGAGGATCTCGTCGGTGTCTTTGTCGACGACGAACTTCACGAAGCCCTGCGTCTCGCCCATCGTGCGCGCCTTGCCGTTCGCGCTGAACGGGAACTTGCCCACCCGATAGGCCCGTCCGCTGGCCTTCACGTCTTGCTCGGTGAGGCCCACCGTGGCGATTTCGGGCGACGTGTATACGATGCCCGGGATCGTGCGGTGGTGCATGTGCACCGGCTTGCCGGCGATCACTTCCGCCGCCACGACGCCCTCTTCTTCGGCCTTGTGCGCGAGCAGCTTGCCGCCGCACACGTCGCCGATCGCGTACACGCCCGGCAGGTTGGTGCGCTGCTGGTCGTCTACCAGAATCTCGCCGCGCGCGCCCATCGCGAGACCGAGCGCCGCCGCGTCGATGCCGCCGATCGATGACTTACGACCCACCGACACCAGCACGTAGTCGGCATCGAGGTGTGACGCCACGCCGTCCTTCTCCACGTGTACGCGCACGCCATCAGCATAGACGTCGGCCCCGGTGACTTTGGTGCCCGTGTGAATCTCGAGCCCCTGCTTGCGGAAGATCTTGTCCGCTTCCTTGACCACCTCATCGTCGTTGCCGGTGAGAATGGTGGGGAGGAACTCGACCACCGTAACCTTGGCCCCGAGGCGACGCCACACCGAGCCGAGTTCGAGGCCGATCACGCCGCCGCCGACGACTACCAGATGCTTCGGCACCTCCGGAATCGACAGCGCGCCTACGTTCGACAGCACGCGCTGCTCATCGAACTTGAGGAACGGCAGCTGCACCGGCACGGAGCCCGTGGCGATGATCACCGACGTGCCTTGCCAATGCGAAATCGTCCCGTCGGCGGCTTTCACTTCGACCACGTTCCCCGGCTGCAGCGTACCGTAGCCCTTGGCCCACGTGATCTTGTTCTTCTTGAAGAGAAACTCGACGCCTTTGGTATTCTGCGCGACAACGTCCGTCTTGCGAGCCATCATCGTGGGCAGGTCGATCGATGCACCGTCCACCTTGATACCGTGCTCGGCCGCATGGAGGCGCAGCCACTCGTACTGCTCGGAGCTCTGGAGGAGTGCCTTCGAAGGGATGCACCCTACGTTCACGCACGTGCCGCCAAGCGTCTTGTCGAATTCGACGCAGGTAACGGTGAGGCCGAGTTGTGCCGCACGAATCGAGGCGACATAGCCGCCTGGGCCGCCGCCAAGCACCACGACGTCGGCAGTTTGGAGAGTCGGGGAGGTCATGCCGGAAAGCTAACTGCGGGTGAGTTCGGAGTCTTGGGTTGAAGTTTCGAGTCGTGAGTTCAACCCATATCTCGGAACTTGAACTCGCCACTCCACGCTCACGCCCCCCCCCAGCTCCGCACCTGCCCGCGAAGCCCCTCGCCACGCGAGGTGGGCGCGTTAGCGTTCGTGGGACCTATGACTCCCTCCAAAATGCTCAACGCCGCGCTTGGCGCGCTGGTCGCCGCCCTGACCGGCGTCGCCGCGCCAGCGGCCGCGCAGCCGGTCGCCGGCGACAGCGCGCGGCGCGTCACGTTCGGCGCGTTCATCGATGGCGTGTACGCGTTCGACGTCGGTCGTCCGCCCACCCGTGACCGCGCGTTCACGACGCAACCGGCGCGTCACAATGAGTTCAACATCAATCTTGCGTTCATCGAGGCCAAGGTGACCGGTGGTCGCGTGCGCGGTCGACTGGCGTTGCAGGCCGGCACGTCGGTGCAATCGAACTATGCGGCTGAGCCGCGGCAGGGCGTCGTGAGTGGCGATGTGCTCGCCCGGTCGCTGCAGGAGGCCTACGCCGGCTATCAGCTCATGCCGAGGGTGTGGATCGACGGCGGCATTTTCTATTCGAACTCGGGTATGGAAGGCTGGACGAGCCGCGACAATCCAGTGTACACGCGATCGCTCGTCGCCGACTTCTCGCCATACTATTCCACCGGTCTGCGCGCCACGTGGCAGGTCACGCCGGCGCTCACAGCGCGCGTGGATGTGGTGAACGGATGGCAGATTATCTCCGAGAGCAACGACGATAAGAGCCTCGGTCTTCGATTCGATCTGGCAGCCACGCCGAACACCACGCTGTCGTGGTACGGCTACGCCGGCAACGAACCCGGATCCCAGCGGCGTCTGTTCAACGGCGTTGGCCTGACGTCGCGCCTGGCGGATCGCCTTGATCTGCTCGCGCAGTTCGACGTCGGTGCGCAGGAACGCCGAGACAGCGTGACAAGTGTGCAGTCGAGCAGCGCGTGGTACGGCGCGACGTTCGTCGGTCGTCTCTGGGTGACGCCGACCTGGGCGTTGGCGGCCCGTGTCGAGCGGTTTGCCGATGGCGACGGCGTACTGGTCACCACGTCCAGTGGCGCACCGTTTCGGACGAATGGCGCATCGCTCGGCATCGACGTTCGGCCAGAACCGGGCGTCCTCTGGCGCACCGAACTGCGCGGCTTCGCCGCCGCCGATGCCGTGTTCCCCACCAGTCGGAATGCCTCGGGACTCTCGCGGCGGAACGGCGTGTTCGTGACGTCACTGGCGCTGACGTTCTGAGCAGGGACAGCCAACGGTGAGCTTGGAGTATCGGGTTGAAGTTTAGCGTCGCGACTTCAACCCGCACCCCGGTACGTAACGCGATGGAAACGTCGCGCTTTGCCTATTGGCATCACCGG
Organism: Gemmatimonadales bacterium; assembly: GCA_038210005.1. Classification (GTDB taxonomy): domain Bacteria; phylum Gemmatimonadota; class Gemmatimonadetes; order Gemmatimonadales; family Gemmatimonadaceae; genus Gemmatimonas. The sequence goes on along the minus strand of JBBQXC010000005.1, from coordinate 13,288 downwards.
CGCAGCACATACATTGGAGACAGCAAGCGTACCTTGTGAGGGCTGCGTGACCGCCCGCCCGACCACGCGTCTTTACGCACGACGGCACGCATTTGGCGTAGCCACTCAACTGTGTAGCACATCGATCGTCAGACACGGCCCCAACCCTCGCGTTGAAAACGTGCGCTGACGAAGCCCGACGTCCCGGCGGAAACGCTTAGGGGCGTCGTGGTGCTTTCATAACGGCAAAGATATGAAGTCGGGGGTAGGGGGGTATGGTGAAGGGGTAGCGAATCAGCGACTCCCTACCCCTCACTCCACACCCCCTACTCCGCCGTTACAGTAACATCGCCGCCGGGTCTTCCATCAGTTCCTTGAAGCGTACCAGGAACAACACCGCCTGCTGGCCGTCGATCATCCGGTGATCGTACGAGAGCGCGACGTACATCATGGGACGGATTTCGACCTTGCCGTTGATCGCCACCGGCCGGTCCTGTGTCTTGTGCAGACCCAGAATGCCCACCTGCGGATAGTTGATGATCGGCGTGGACAGCAGTGAACCGAACACGCCGCCGTTGGTGATCGTGAACGAGCCACCGGTGAGGTCGTCCATCGACAGCTTGCCGTCGCGCGCGCGCTTGGCCACCGCCGCGATGTCCTTGCCGATCTGCACGATGCCCTTCGTGTCCGCGTCCTTCACGTTCGGCACCACGAGGCCGGCATCGCTGGCGACCGCGATGCCCATGTTCACGTAGTGCTTGTACACGATCGTGTCGCCGTCGATCTGCGCGTTCACGGCCGGGTAGGCTTCGAGCGCGAGGCAGGCCGCCTTCACGAAGAACGGCATGTACGACAGCTTCACGCCCTGTTCCTTCTCGACGCGCTCCTTGAGACGCTCACGAAGGGCCGTGATCGCCGTCATGTCGATCTCGTTGAACGTCGTCAGGTGCGCTGTCTGATGCTGTGACATCAGCAGGTTTTCAGCGATCCGCTTGCGACGCGTCGTCATCTTCTCGCGCGTCTCGCGCGTGCCCGACGGCGTCACGGCAGCCGTGGGAGCCGACGCTGCCGGCACCGCCTTGGCTGGTGCCGCGATGGCCGGGGCCGCGATGGCGGCAACCACGTCAGGCTTGGACACCACCCCACCACGTCCCGTGCCCGTCACCTCTGCCGGGTTGATGCCGGCTTCCGTCGCGAGACGCGCGGCGGCCGGCGACACTTTCACCTCGGCGCCCGCTGTGGGAGTTGCCGTTGCCACAGGAGCCGCTACCGGTGCGGCTGCCGCGCCCGCTACCGGAGCCGCTACCGGAACGGCTGCGGGGGTTGCACCAGCACCCGCCGTGATCTCACCCAGTTCGTCGCCGACGTTGACCACGTCGCCTTCGCCCTTATGCCGCTTGGTGAGCACGCCAGCCTCAAGGGCCGGCACTTCGACGGTGATCTTGTCGGTCTCGAGCTCGACCAGCGTGTCGCCGGCGGCGACGGTGTCGCCCTCGTTCTTGAGCCAACGGGAGATGGTCGCTTCGACGATGGATTCGCCGAGCGGTGGAACCTTGATGGACGACATGAGGCGTGACGGTCGTAGTGAACAGTCAGGGGGGAGGGTACCTCACCCAATATAGGCCTCGGACCGCTCTGACAGGGGGCCGCCATCGGAGTCCTGCACTCCCGTTTCCGAGCGGAGCAGGGGAGATTCCACGGGGACGTCCACCTCTTCCAGACCCGCCATGACCATGCGTGCCCTGACGATCGATGACCACGGCGGCCTCGACCAGCTTCGCGTCCGCCACGACATGCCGTTGCCGGCGCTCGAGGGCCCGAACAGCGTGCGCGTGCGGATCAAGGCGGCCGCGATCAACCGGCTCGATCTGTGGGTGCTCGGTGGTATCCCGGGTGTGAAAATCCAGCCGGGGTGGGTGCTGGGGTCCGACGGGGCAGGTATCATCGATGCCGTCGGTGACGCCGTGCAGGGCATCGGTCCGGGCGATCACGTCATCTTGAATCCCGGCCTCGTGGACCGGAGCTGCCGCTGCGAGTACTGCCGCGACGGTGATCAGCCGCTCTGTCTCACGTACGGTATCATGGGCGAGCACCGCCACGGCACGATCGCCGACTATGTCGTCGTGCCAGCGGACAACGTGCGGGTGATTCCGGACACCATCCCCTTCGAGACGGCAGCGGCGTTCCCCTTGGCAACGCTCACGGCGTGGCGCATGATCGTGACCCGCGCCAAGGTGCAGCCGCAAGACAATGTGCTGATCTGGGGGATCGGCGGCGGTGTGGCGCTGGCCGCCCTGCAAATCGTCAAACGCCTCGGTGCTACCGCCTGGGTGACCTCGGGAAGTCCTGACAAGCTGGCCCGGGCGCAGCGGCTTGGCGCCGATCACCTGCTCGATCACCGACAGGCCGACCTCGGTCGCGACGTGCGCGCGCGCACGGGCAAGCGCGGCGTGGACGTGGTGATCGACTCCGTCGGCGAGGCCACCTGGTCGCAGTCGCTCGTCGCGCTTGGGAAGCGGGGGCGTCTGGTGACCTGCGGCGGTACCAGTGGACCGTTCGTGCAGCTCGACGTGCGCCGGATGTTCTGGAATCAGTGGACGCTGATGGGGTCCACCATGGGGAACGACACCGAGTTCGATGCCATGACGGCGTTGTTTCGGGAGGGGGACCTGATGCCGCCCGTCGACTCCGTCTGGTCGATCGACGAGTCCGCCAAGGCGTTCGAGCGGCTGTCCTCGGGTGCGCAGTTCGGTAAGGTGGTCGTGCGACTGTGAGCGAAACGGCGCGCTACACATCGGCCGAGGAAAAGGCCATGCGCGAAACGGTGCAGAGCGGGGAGATCCCTCTCTGCCCGCGCTGCGCGGTGCTAATGACGCAGCGGGCGATTGGCGGCGGCTCGTTCGGATTGGGGTACCACCGGCAGCGGGAGTGGCTTCTCTGCCCGCACTGCCGCCGCAGCGTCATCTTCGATGTGAAGCGGGGAACGCGACTCTAAGTCGGCGTCCTCGTCGGCTTCCCCTCCGTTAGTGACGGGTGTTTCGCTAGTTTCCAGCAGGTCCGCAGGCACCCCCTCTCCATTCGACTTTGTTACAGCAACAGTTTCCCGACTCTCTGCAGCTCGCGGCCGCCGCGACGCAGACGGATTCGGGTCAGGCCGCCCTGACGTCCACCTTCACGGAACGTCTCGAGCAAAGCTTCGCGCTGCTCGGGGAATTCGTGCCCGCGCTGTTCGGCGCGCTCGTCATACTCTTCGCCGGTTATCTCGTCGCGAAGGTGATCGAGAAGGGCACGTCGCGTTTGTTGCGCCGTATGCATCTCAATCAGCTGCTCGAGCGCGGCGGCGTTATGCAGGCCGTCGAACGCTCGGGTTCGCATCTCAATCCGGCGAAGGTCATCGCCAACCTGCTGTTCTGGTGCGTGATGTTCGCGGTGCTGCTGGTGGCGGCGAATGCGATCGGTCTCGAGTCGCTCGCCAACGTCTTCTCCGAACTCGTGAGCTACATCCCGAGTGTGATCGCGGCGATCGTGATCATCATTCTCGGTATCGTGCTCGGTGGGTTCGTGGGTGGCCTGATCATGGCGTCGGCGGGCGGGCTGCATGGCGGTCCGTGGCTGGCGCGAACGGGTCGCGCGGGTGTGATCGTGCTCGCGGTGTTCATGGCACTGCAGGAACTTGGCATCGCGACCGACATCGTCACGACGGCCTTCGCCATCCTGTTCGGCGCAGTCGCGCTGGCCTTGTCCCTGTCGTTCGGTCTGGGCAATCGTGAACTCGCGGGTGAAGTCACGCGCGAGTGGTATCAGCGGTATCAGGCCGAGCGTCGCGCGATCGACGCCGAAGCGGCTGCCGAGGAGGCGGAAGAGTTGGCGGAGGAGTCGTCGGAAGACGAAACCGCTGAAATGCCGATGCCGGAGCCACCGGTCACGGTGATGAAGACGCCGGTCACCGTCAACGCACGTCAGTTAGAAGCGAGCAAGCCGTGATGGCGGTGAAGTCTCGGATGTTGATGGGATTGTTGTTGGCGCCGCTCTTGGTCCCGCTGGCTGGAGTCGGTGCGCAGTCAGCGGCGACAGTGCCGCCGAAGGCGATTTCGAAGGCGATTTCGAAGGCGGTGCCGAAGGCTGCGGCCGACAGTGATGCCGTGGCCACCGCGTTTCTCGCGGCGGAAACGCGCGGCGCGGTGCAGCGCCTGAACACGTGGCGACGCGCGTACCTCGCCCGCGCGTCGTGGGCCGATCTGGGCGACCGGTGCAGTCCCGGCGCGTTGCGGGCGTTCACGAAGGACACGACCCCGGCGTTGCAGCAATCGTTGCAGGCGCTGGTCGAGCAGATGGAGCAGACGATTGTGCTGCGCGGCGCCGGCCAGCCGTTGGCGGTCCCTGATTCGCGGGCGTTGCTGCGTGTGATCGTGGGTTGGGAAGCAGGTATCGACCGGCCACGCTGGGATGAAGACGGGGGCGGGGTGCATCGTGCGGTGGCCACCGGTCTCACGGGCGAGGTCCCGGATCCCACCACGGCGGGCTGTCTGCCGTCGCCGATCATGCGCGACACGGTGACGTTCGTGGTGCCCGGCTTCAGCGATATGGAGTTCCCGAAGGCGCCGCGTCCGCGGGTGAAGGCCTACTTCGGACCGGAAGGGCAGCAGCGGGCCCGCGACGAGTTTTTCACGGCGGTGGGCCGCAAGACGCCGGACGCCGAGCTGTCGTACATCGTGGTCGCGCCGATGGTGATCTGGCAGGACTACGCGATGGTTGGCGTGAACCGTCCGCGGGAGCGCGGTGGTGTTGAAATCGGCTCGGGCAGCAATGGCGGGGCGGCGTATCTGTTGCGCCGGATCGGCGGCGAGTGGCGGCTGCTCTCGATTGTCCGCAGCTGGGGCTTCTGATGGCGCGACGGCCGCGCGCGGCTCTTGGCGTGAGTTTCTAAGTCGTTGAATTGCAGTAGTTTACGACAGGCTTGCGGCGTTGTTTTTACGTCACGGGTCGTGTATATTTCAAGGCTGTCGATCAAGTCTCGGCTCACGTCTCTCCTGCCCGACGTCACATGACTGCACCGAACGCCCGCGAACGCATCCTGCCTCGCCTCATCGATGAGGAAGTCAAGGAATCGTTCATCAACTATTCCATGAGCGTCATCGTATCGCGTGCACTGCCCGACGTGCGCGATGGCCTCAAGCCGGTGCATCGCCGCGTGTTGTACGCGATGAACGAGCTCGGACTGTTGCCGGGACGTCCGTTCAAGAAGTCCGCCACGGTGGTCGGTGACGTGCTCGGCAAGTATCACCCGCACGGTGACAGCAGCGTGTATGACGCACTGGTGCGTATGGTGCAGGACTTCTCGCTGCGCTATCCGTTGGTCGATGGTCAGGGCAACTTCGGCTCGATGGAAGGCGACAACGCCGCCGCGTATCGCTACACCGAAGCGCGCCTGACACGCATGTCGGTCGAGATGCTCACCGACATCGACAAGAACACGGTCGACTTCGCGCCGAACTTCGACGATCGTCTCGAAGAGCCGCGTGTCCTGCCCTCGGGCGTGCCGAACCTGCTGGTGAACGGTTCGTCGGGTATCGCGGTCGGTATGGCGACCAACATTCCGCCGCACAATATGCGCGAAGTGGTGGCCGCCGTGATCGCCATGATCGACAATCCCGAGCTCGAAGGCGCCGAGCTGCGCAAACTGGTGCGCGGCCCCCACTTCCCGACGGGTGGCTACATCTACGGACGCGCGGGGATCGCCGACTATCAGGATACGGGGCGTGGCCGCATCGTGATGCGCGCCAAGGCGGTCATCGAAGAGAAGGAATCGAGCGGGCGCTCGCAGATCGTCGTGACGGAAGTGCCGTATCAGTCCAATCCGGGTAAGCTCGTGGTGGACATCGCCGAGCTCGTGCGCGATCAGAAGCTCACCGGCATCAGCGAACTGCGCAACGAATCCGATCGCGACGGTATCCGCATCGTGATCGGCCTCAAGCGCGATGCGATCCCGCGTGTGGTGCTCAATCAGCTGTACAAGCACACCAGCATGCAGAGCACCTTCGGGGTGATCATGCTGGCGCTCGTGCCCGACGTGAATACGCGTCAGCTCGTGCCGAAGGTGCTCACGCTGCGTCAGTGCATCGGGCATTACATCGAGCACCGCCACGAAGTGATCGTGCGGCGCACGCAGTTCGATCTCGACAAGGCGCTCGAGCGTGAGCACATCCTCGAGGGACTCAAGATCGCCGTCGACAACATCGACGAAGTGATCCGCATGATCCGCGCGGCCGACGACACGCCCACGGCGAGTCTGCAGCTGCAGGCGCGCTTCGGCCTCTCCGAGCGGCAGGCGGAAGCGATCCTCAACATGCGTCTCGCCAAGCTCACCGGTCTCGAGCGCGACAAGCTCGAGGAGGAGCTCACCGAAGTGCGCGCGTCGATCCTCGAGCTGCGCAGCATCCTCGAGTCACGTCCGCGTCGCATGGACATCATGAAGGGCGAGCTGCTGAAGCTGATGGAGACCTACGGCGACGATCGCCGTACGGAAATCGTCAGCGACGAAGGCGAGTTCTCGATCGAAGATCTGATCGCCGAAGAAGAGATGGTCGTGACCATCTCGCACAACGGCTACATCAAGCGTACGCCGCTGTCGCTGTACAACCGCCAGGGGCGCGGCGGTCGCGGCAAGGCCAGCGCGGATTTGAAGGAAAACGACTTCATCGAGCGCTTCTACGTGGCGAGCACGCACACGTACATGCTCATCTTCACCGATGACGGCCGTTGCTTCTGGCTCAAGGTGCACGAGTTGCCGCAGGCCGGCCGCAATACGCGTGGCAAGCCGATCGTGAACCTCATCAACGTCACGCCCGACACCCGCATCCGTGCGATCGTGCTCACGCGCGAATTCAGCGACACTGAATTCCTGCTGTTCTGCACGCGCAAGGGGACGGTCAAGAAGACGGCGCTGTCGCAGTACAGCAATCCGCGCTCGAACGGCATCAAGGCCATCAAGGTCGAAGACGGCGACGAGCTGATGGACGTGCAGGTGACGTCGGGCAGCAACGACGTCGTGCTCGCCACACGCCACGGGCTCTCGGTGCGCTTCCACGAGAGCGATGTGCGTGAGATGGGCCGCGACACCACGGGCGTGAAGGGCGTCGAGCTGCGTCCCGGGGACCAGCTGGTCGGCATGGTGGTGATCAAGCGCGAGGCGACGCTCCTCGTCGTGACCGAAAAGGGCCTCGGCAAGTGTAGCGAAGTGAGCGAGTACCGCGTGCAGAAGCGCGGCGGCAAGGGCATCCTGACGCTCAATCGCACCGCCAAGACCGGCGACGTGGTGGCGCTCATGGAAGTCGTGCCGGAAGACGAGCTGATGCTGATGACGCGTCAGGGCGTGGCCATCCGCTCGCGTGTGAGCGAGATCCGTGTCACGGGCCGCGCCGCGCAGGGCGTGAAGCTGGTCGCGCTCGACGAGCACGACGTGGTGCAGGCGGTGGCCCGCGTGATTCCCGACAAGGATGATGTGGACGGCGTCGAAGGCACCGACGGCGATGCCCCGACCGGAGAATTGGAACTCGAGGGTGGTGGTGATGCGTGACCAATAGCGCCCGCTGATGCCCAGCTCCCGAATTCTCGTCGCGGACGACGATGTGGCCGTCCTCGAATCTGTCACCTGGCTGCTGCAGGAAAATGGATACGAGGTGATTCCCGCCGATGGCGGGATGGCCTGTCTCGAACAGCTCGAGAAGCGTGCGCCTGATCTGCTGCTCCTCGACATCCTGATGCCGGATGCCGACGGATGTCAGCTGCTCGAGCGCATCAAAAGCGACGAGCGCTGGCGTGATTTGCCGGTGCTCATGTTGTCCGCGCAGCCGCCCGAAGAAGCGTCGGTGCGGTCATTGGGGTTGGGGGCGTCGGATTTCATTCGCAAGCCGTATCGCCCGAAGGAGTTGCTGGCGCGCGTGCAGGTCCAGTTGCGTTACGGCGCCATGCTGCGTTCCACGCGATTGGCACTCGCGCGCACGGAAGAGGCCCTCGAGCGCGCACAGCAGGATGCCGACAGCCGACGCAAGCTCGTGGACATCCTGCACGAAGTGACCGGTGATTTGTCGGTCACCGAACTCTTTCATCTGCTCGTGCGCCGTGCGGCCCGCGCACTTGGCGTATCGCACTGCTCGGTGGTGCTGGCGCGGCCGGGCGACGCGCAGGCGGTGGTGGTGGCGGCGTTCGAGAACCCGGGACTGCAGCATCTCAGCATTCAGCTCGACCGCTATCCGGAACTGAAGGCGGCGCTCGATTCGGGACAGCCGGTGCTGGTGGAAGATCTCGACACGCATCCACTGTACGAAGGGGTGCGGAACGTGTGGGGCATCGAAGGCATCGAAGTGCCGATCCGCTCGGTGATCGCCCTGCCGTTCACCGTCGATCGCGGTCAGTACGGCGTGTTCCTGGTGCGCCGCACGCGCGATCAGGATCGCTTCGGGCCGCACGATCTCGAATTCGCGCAGGCCGTGATCACGGCGGCGGTGGCGGTGATCCAGCGCGCGCAGATGATCGAGAGCACGATGGCCGACAACGCACGACTCGAGCAGCTCGCGCAGACCGACCCGCTCACGCAGCTGCTGAACCGTCGCGCACTCACCGAGCGCATTACCGCGGAAATGGAGCGCGCGCTGCGCTACGACTCCACGCTGGCCCTCCTCATGATCGATCTCGATCACTTCAAGAAGGTCAACGATACTTACGGCCACCTCGTCGGCGATGACGTGTTGCGCGACGTCGGCCAGCTGCTGCTCGACACCATTCGCGGCAGCGATATCGTGGCGCGGTACGGCGGGGAGGAGTTCCTCGTGCTGCTTCCGGAAACGGATGAGGTTGGTGCGGTATCCTTCGCCGAACGCATCCGTGCCGCCATGGAAGAGTATGAGTTTGCCCGGGGCGGGGAGCATCCGCCGCTCAAGCTCACGACCAGCGTGGGCGTCGCAGTGTTTCCCGCGGCGCGCATCGAGAACGTCGAAGATCTGTTCTCGCGTGCCGACGCCGCGCTCTATCGTGCCAAGGCCGACGGCCGCAATCGCGTTCGGCAGTAAGATTCACTGCCGAACGTGTTACGCCCGAAAAATAATGGAACGATCTGACGGCCCTTTTAGCCCGTAATTGTGGAACGGCTGAGTTAATCACTGGCGCGTTGCTGTCTACGCTTCAATTTGAGACTAGCTCGCGTTTCGTAGCGCGATGCACTCTTTGATGGCTCGGCAAACGACGCCGACGTCTCGATTCATGCGAGGCGGGCCACCCTCGGGTTGACGCAGCGCCTTCGTCGCTGTGGGAGGGCTGCTTCCCAACCGCGCTGACGCCTCGATGACGGCCCGCGCGCATCGCGGGCCATGCCAACCTACCCCCCTGCCGCTTCGACGCGCGACCCGATCTGGAAATCCAGCAGCAGCGCTCTTGGCTCGACTGGCCAAGAACAATGCATCAGCCCGGCTCGCGCATTGCAGGTGGCTTCGGAAGCCCCGATTGTACAGGCTCGAAAACGACACTTCCCGCGGGACCTCGAAAGAATAGGTCGCAGATTCCAAGCTATACGGAAAAAGATTGCCAGCCGCTCCTCCGTCGCCTTGAATAGGCAAGACTTGACGAAATGATATGTATAGCTTAAACTATACATGAAACTCAAACTCGCCCGAGAGGCGCATCGGCTCTACGCCAAGCATTCTCTCAGCATTGAGGCGTTGTTAGCGCTCAAGAAGGAACAGAAACATCAGGGCGTTTCGATGGTGATCGAAATGCTCACGGACCTCGTTCTGCACGGCCAAGCCAGCCGACACCTGGTGAAAATGAAGGGTCGCAGTATCTGGGACTTGAAGTCGACGACCAGAGGAGGGCAGCGCGGAGGATCGCGTGTGTACTTGTTCATGCTACCCACCGGCGAAGCGGGGATCGTGACCTGTGAAGTGAAGGAGAACGACGAGCCAGATCCGGCTCTTCTCGTACTCGTTCTGAAGGCCATCAAGGCGTTCAAGGCAGGCATTCCCATTTTCAAGCAGCCACCCCATGGCACAGACAAAGCAGCGAGTTCAAGCGAACCTCAACCTCCTGACCGAGCCGACCGATGAGCTCATGGAGCTTTTGGCGGAACTCGGTGATAGTGCTCTCGTCGAAGGACCCATGGCGGCCGCCGCGGGAAGGACCTATTCGCCCAAAGAGATCGAGCGGATTGTGATCGAAGGGACGGTCGGCGATCTCGTCGCGCATGCCCGCGAGGAGGCGCACGCAAGTCTCGCTACCATCGGGAAGTCGGCCGGCGTCACGCGCGCGCGCGTGCAACAGGTTGAGCAAAGCGCGAATGTCGAAATCTTCACGTTGGTACGTATTGCGGCGGCATGTGGCTATAACGTGAATATCACGCTCGAACCGCAGGTGCACGGCCGACGGCCGCTCTCCACGACACTGAGCGCTGTCACCGCGTAGGAGTATCTTCCGAGCACCAACTGGCGCGGCTGACCTAGGGTGGTTGGTCGCCCAAGATGGAGCCTTCCCCCGCATCCTCTGGGCGAGCGCCAAGCGATAGGCGCAGGTCTTTCGCCGGAGTGGCGCTTTGCCTGCTGGAACAGTGCAGCCCAGCCGCGCTGCCGCGCTCGCCCAAGCTGCAGCGACCACTCGGCCCACGCACGGGTTGACCCAATGAGCGGCCGCGCCCAAGGCACCGCATCCTCCGGCGTCTCGGGGATCGCGAGGATGAGGAGCACGGGCTGCCGAATGCGCGCGATCTCTGACCGCATCACGAGCTCGAGCGCGCTGGCCATGGCGGTCGGCGCGGCTGTCCGCGGCCCGACGTAACCATCGGGATGCATTGCGTGGGTTGCGGCGATCTCGGACACTGGGGTCGGCGCCATGGTCACGCGTGCACTGTACGCGCGAAGGGCGTTTGCGGTGCGCAGGTCCGCGGGGGTGGCCTTCGGTCGCCCGGGCGATGTCCCAGGCGGGGGGCTTGTGTGCGGGGGCGTGGCTTGAGGGCACGAGGAACAGTACGACTCCAAAAGCACGACGCGCCGCACGCGCTCCGGGTGGTGGACGGCGAGCCATACCGCCTCCGCCCCGCCGAGCGAGTGCCCGACCAGCGTTACGCGCTCAAGCCCAAGCGAATCGAGGACGGCCAGCACGTCCGTGGCGAAAGTCGGCGTGTCGTAGCCGGCCGGCGGGCAGGAACACCACGGGCTCGCCACTCCCGCCCCAGTCGAGATAGTGGAGTCGCACGCCATCACGGACAGCAAAGGCCTCGCGGTGCGGTGACCGATCCTGACCCGCGACAGGAGGCATGTCGCCGCGCGCGGGCTGCGCGGTGCAGGGCGAGGCGGTAAAACAGGCGGCTGCCACGAGCAACAGTCTTGCTGCTTGTCTCGCGTGAAGAGTACGGGATCCTGTGCGACGAAGGGTCATGGAAGAAGACGCGCTCGCTTGGACACCGTATCAACCCAAAGATGAGCACCGCTGTCGCCTTGCTGTTGTTCCAGTATTACCGCTCGAAACCGTTCCATTGTTTGTCGGGCGTAACACGAACGTGCCGGTGTTCGACCAACGCGCACCGGTCTTGCACCACGTCGATGCCGGCCTTGGCGAGTGTCTCGGCCACGTCGGCGTCGTGAATGCCCTGCTGCATCCAGACCACTCGCGGCGCGGCGGCGAGGATCTCCTCGAGGTGCTTTGCCACATCGCCCGATCGGCGGAACAGCAGCACCATATCGGCCGGCGGTGTCACCGTGCGGAGCGAGCGTTGGACCGCTACCCCCAGGATCTCCGTGATGTCCGGGTAGTAGACAGGCACCGGCACGATCTCGTAGCCCACGCTTTGCAGGTATTCAGGCACGTAGTACGCCGGCCCGCCGACGATCTCCGGTTTGATGCCGACCACGGCGATCCGGTGCACGGACGACAGCACGTCGGCAAACTGTGAGGTGTGCTCCAGCAGGTGCGAACGCCATTCGGTCGCTTCGCTCCCTTGGCTCGCCGGAGGCATTAGCTTGTCGTCCATACACACTCCCCCTCTCTCGAAATTGTTGGAGCCACCCGTATGCGCATGCTGGTACTCGGCGCGGGGCTGCAAGGCACCGCGTGCACGTATGACCTGCTGAAGAATCCGTCAGTCTCGCAGGTGCTGCTGGCCGATGTTCGCGTCGGCGCCCTCCCCGTTTTTCTCACGCCCTTCGTCGGCCCGCGCCTCGAGGCAATCGCGCTCGATGTTCGTGATGCCGACGCCGTTCGTGCGGTCTTCTCCCGCTGCGATGCGGTGATGAGCGCGATCCCATACTACTTCAACGCCCCGCTCGCCGCCCTCGCGGTGGAAATGGGTGTGCACTTCGCCGACCTCGGCGGCAATACGGAAATCGTTCAGGAACAGAAGAAGCTCGACGCGGCGGCGAAAGCCAAGGGCGTCAGTGTGATCCCCGACACCGGTCTCGCCCCCGGCATGGTCAACGTGATCGCACAGCACGGGATCGATCAGTTCGATACGGTGGAGAGTGTCAAACTCTTCGTGGGCGGACTGCCGCAGACGCCGGAGCCGCCGCTCGGCTACCAGATCGCCTACTCCATCGAAGGCATGGTGGACTACTACACCACTGAATCTTTGGTCGTGCGAAATGGGCAACCCGCCCATGTGACCGCGCTTTCCGAGCTCGAGTTGGTACGCTTCGCCGAGCCCGTGGGTGAGCTCGAGGCGTTTCACACGGCTGGTGGGCTCTCCACGATGGTGTATCGATACGCCGGCATCATTCCGACCATGGAGTACAAGACGCTGCGCTATCCGGGACACGCGCGTATCATGGAAGCGATCCGCGATCTGGGCCTGCTGGGCAACGACGCCGTGGACGTGAAGGGACAGCAGGTCGTGCCGCGTGATGTGTTCGTGCGCGTGGCCGGTGAAAAGCTGCGCAAGGGCAAGCCCGATCTCGTGGCGCTGCGGGTGGTGGTGCGTGGCAACAAGAACGGCGTCACGAGCACGCGTGCGTGGGAGGTGCTCGATCGCGCCGATACCGAGCACGGGGTTTCCGCGATGATGCGCACGACCGGCTACACGCTGTCGATCACCGGGCAGTTGCAGGCCAGTGGAGCGATCGCCGCCGGCGTGCACACCCCTGATGAGTGCATTCCAGCTGAACGCTACTTCGCCATGCTCGCCGAGCGCGGCGTGATGGTGACGCAGCTTCCGGCCACGGCGTGAGCGTGTGTGTTCTCGCAGGCATTTCTTCGCGTGCCTTCGCGATCTTCGCGGACTTCGCGTGAACCATCTGGCCTTCGGATCGCTCCGTAGCAGCCGAAAGCACCGCGG